>JBOHCO010001077.1:0-6746 GCA_050698895.1 Streptosporangiaceae bacterium | reverse complement strand
CCGCCGCAGGCCAGCGCCCACAGCACCGGCCGGCCGAGCAGCACCGCCCGGGCGCCCAGCGCCAGCGCCGCCAGGGCATCCTCGCCCGAGCGGATTCCCCCGTCCACGTAGGCCGGCACGCCCGGATCCGGAGCGGCGGCGAGGGCGGCCGCGATGCCCGGCAGGGCCACGGCGGTCGGGATCGCCCCGTCGAGCTGGCGGCCGCCGTGGTTGGAGACCAGCACCCCGGCGGCCCCGGCCGCGGCGCAGGCGGCCGCGTCGTCCGGCCGCAGGACGCCCTTGACGACCACCGGCAGCCCGCCGCTGACCTCGGCCAGCCAGCCGATGTCGGCCAGCGTGAGGTCGGCCGCCTGGTCGGTCTCCCCGAGATCATCCACCTGGCCCAGGTTCACGAGCGCGTCCTCGTCCGGGATCACCAGGTCGTCGCTGTCCCGGCGCTTGCGGCCGACCACGGGCGTGTCCACGGTGAAGACCAGCGCGCTGGCCCCGGCCGCCGCGGCCCGCCGGACCAGGCGGGCGGTGTGCGACCGCTCCCGCATCATGTAGACCTGGAACCACCAGGTTCCGGCCACCGCGGCCACGTCCTCGATCCGGCGGGTGCTGCGAGTGGACAGCACGAACAGGGCGCCGGCCCGGGCCGCCCCGGCGGCCGTGGCCACCTCGCCTTCGGGATGGCCCAGCCGGTGGAATCCGGTCGGGGCCACGGCCAGCGGCGTGGCAACCGGACGGCCCAGCAGCCGGGTGGAAGTGTCCACGTTGCTCACGTCGCGCAGCATCCGGGGCGCGAGCCAGATCCGGTCCCAGGCCCGCTCGTTGGCCGGGAGGGTCCGCTCGCGGCCCGAGCCGCCGGCATAGTAGTCATAGACCGCGGCCGGCAGCAGCCTGCGGGCCTGCTGCTCAAGCCCGGCGATATCAGGATTCACGGCCTGAGGATAGGTGGAGTTAGATGAGCGATCGCACGTACCGCGTCACCGAGATCGTCGGGACCTCGCCCGAGGGGGTCGAGCCCGCCATCCGCAGCGCCCTGCACCGGGCCGGGCAGACCCTGCGGCACCTGGACTGGTTCGAGGTCACCCAGATCCGCGGCCAGATCGTCGACGGGGAGGTCGCGCACTATCAGGTCGGGCTCAAGGTGGGCTTCCGCCTCGAGGACTCCTGACCGCCTGACCGCCTGACTGACCCACGCGAGCCGGAGGGGCGCGGCGCCGCTTTCGGGAGGAGCGAGGAGCGCCGAAGGAGCGACGAAGGAGCGAAGGAGCGACGAGCGAAGGCGGCGTCATCAGGCGCCCCGCAGGCGAGCGCCTAAAAAAGAGCCCGTCAGCTGGCCTGGCTGACTGAGGACATGTTGAAGTCCGCGACCCGCAGCGGCGGCATCACCGTGCGCGGGAAGTACTCGCTCCACTCCCGCGACAGCGCGGGCCCGCTGGCGCCCGCCCCGGAGATCCGGCCCAGCGCGGCCACCGGGCTCTCGTTGAAGCGGAAGGTGTGCACCGCCCCGGTCACCTCGCCGTTCTCGATCAGGTAGACGCCGTCGCGGGTCAGCCCGGTGAGCAGCAGGCTCTGGGGATCCAGCTCGCGGATGTAGAACAGACTGGTCAGCAGCAGGCCGCGGTCGGTGCCCTCGGTCAGCTCGGCGAGCGAGCCGCCGGCGCCGGGCACGTCCAGGATCAGGTTGCCGATCGCCGGGGTGACCGGCAGCCCGGTCAGCCGGGCCGAGTGCCGGGTCTGGGTCAGCGCGGCCAGGCGGCCGCCGGAGATCCACTCGGTGCGGCCCAGCGGCAGCCCGTTGTCGAACACCGAGGAGCGGCGGCTGGAGGCGTGCGCCAGCACGAACGGGGGACAGCCCAGGCCGGGCTCGCGCGGGTCGCTGCGCAGCGAGACCGGCACGCTGGCCAGGTCGTCGCCGACCCGGGTGCCGCCGCCGGGCCGGCTGAACACGGTCCGGCCATCCAGCGCGTCCCTGGCCGCGGCCGACCAGTACAGGTAGATCATCAGGTCGGCCACGGCCGACGGCGGCAGCACGGTCTCGTACCGGCCGGCGGGCAGCTCGACCCGCCGGGCCGCCCAGCCCAGGCGCCGGGCCAGGCCGGCCTCGATAGCGGTCACGTCCACGTCGGTGAAGTCGCGGGTGGCCGCGGCGGCCCAGGCCGAGCGGGCCGGACCGAGCGGGTCGGCCGACTTGGCGTTCAGCTCCACGGTCCCGTCGGGCTGGTCGTGCCGCAGCCGCAGGCCGGTGGAGGTGCCCAGGAAGCTGGAGGTCACGCTGTGCTCGGCGAAGCCGTAGAGCCTGCGGTCCCCGCCTGCCGCCACCTCGAAGGCGTGGCCGAGGGCCGCGGCGAAGTCGCGGAACACCCCCACCTCGGTGGTCTCGACCGGCGCGTCCCAGTCCGCCCCGCCGCCCCCGGCGTCCGGGTCCAGCAGCGGCTGGGCGTCGTCAGCGGGCGCCGTGTCCACCGCCGCCTGCCGGGCCTGGTCCACCACCGCGGCCACCTGGCTCGGGTCGTGCACGGCCGACCGGGACACCACGCCCGCCGCCATCCCGCCGGGTCCCGGGCGCAGCATGATCACGGTGAGGCTGCGCGACCGGGATACGCCGTTGGTGGTAAGGGTGTTCCCGGCCCAGCGCAGGTTGGCCGAGGACACCTCGTCGGCGATCACCACGCAGTCATCGCCGTCGGCGGCGGCCAGCGCTCGCTCGACCGCTTCCTGGGCCCTGAGCTGGCTCATGCGCTGGCCTCCTGCGCCACGTTGAGGATCCGCACGCCGGTCACCGCCACCGCCGGGCAGCCGTGGCTCACCGGCGCGACCTGGCCCGGCTGGCCCTTGCCGCAGTTGAACGCACCGCCCAGCAGGTAGGTCCGGGGCCCGCCGACGGCCGCCACCGAGTTCCAGAAGTCGGTGGTGGTGGCCTGGTAGGCGACGTCACGCAGCTGGCCGGCCAGCCGGCCGGAGGAGATCCGGTAGAACCGCTGCCCGGTGAACTGGAAGTTGTAGCGCTGCATGTCGATGGACCAGCTCTTGTCGCCGACCACGTAGATGCCGTTCTCGATGCCGCCGATCAGCTCCTCGGTGCCCGGCCCGCCGGGGGCGGGCTGGAGCGAGACGTTGGCCATCCGCTGGATCGGCATGTGACCGGGGGAGTCGGCGAAGGCGCAGCCGTTGGACCGGCCCAGGCCGCGGAGCCGGGCGATGCGCCGGTCGAGCTGGTAGCCGGCCAGCACGCCGCCGGAGATCAGGTCGAAGGACTGGGCCGCGACCCCCTCGTCGTCGTAGCCGACGGTGGCCAGCCCGTGGGGCGCGGTCCGGTCCCCGGTCACGTGCATGGCCGGGGCGCCGTACTGGAGCGTGCCCAGCTGGTCGGGGGTGGCGAACGAGGTGCCCGCGTAGGCGGCCTCGTAGCCCAGCGCCCGGTCCAGCTCGGTGGCGTGCCCGATGGACTCGTGGATGGTCAGCCACAGGTTCGTCGGGTCCACGACCAGGTCGTAGCGGCCGGGCTCGACCGACGGCGCGGCCAGCTTCTCGGCCAGCAGCTCGGGCAGCTCGGCCAGCTCGGCGGGGAAGTCCCAGCCGGCGCCGGTCAGGTACTCCCAGCCGCGGCCGGCCGGGGGCGCCAGCGTGCGCATGGTCTCGAACCGCCCGCTGGCCTCGACCGCCACCGCGGTCAGCTCCGGGTGCAGCCGGACCCGCTGCTGGAGCGCCGTGGTGGCCCCGTCGGAGTAGAACTTGCACTCGCGGACCTGCAGCAGCGAGGCGTCCACGTGGTCCACCCGCGGGTCGGCCAGCAGCCCGGCGCTCCAGGCGGCCAGCAGGGCGACCTTGTCGGCCGCGCTGACCGTGAGCGGGTCGGTCTCGTAGTCCGATACCCACGTCACCTCGCCGTGGGCCGGCTCGGCGGCCAGCTCGATGGGCTCGGTGTTGATGGCCGCGGCCACCCGGGCCACCTCCACCGCCTCGGCGGCCGCCAAGGCCGCGGCCTCCGGGGTCAGCTCGTCGGCCGCCGCGAAGCCCCAGGTGCCGTCCACCACGACGCGCACGGCCAGGCCGAGCTGGTCGCCGTCGCTGAAGGTCTCCAGGGACCCGTCGGCCAGGCCGATCTGCTGGCTCCTGATCCGCTCGGCGCGGAAGTCGGCGTGGCTCGCGCCGAGCCCGGCCGCGCGCTGGAGGGCGGCGTCGGCCATGACGCGCAGCGGATAGGCGGTGAACTCTGCGTCAATGTCCCCCATGGGGCGTCAACCTATCCCGGGCTGGGCGGCCGGGCGCCGCCCCGGTACCGGTACGCTCGCACGGTCAGCCCGCCCGTGGCGTCTTGCGTCCGTGCCCGCCGGAGGTAACCCCGCAGATGACTCGCTCCGTTCTCGTGACCGGCGGCAACCGAGGCATCGGGCTGGCCATCGCCCGGCGGCTGGCGGCCGGCGGCGACGCCGTCACCGTGACGTCCCGGTCCGGGGAGCCGGTCGAGGGGCTCACCGTGGCCACCTGCGACGTGCGGGACGCGGCCCAGGTCGACGCGGCGTTCAAGGTGGCCGAGGAGGCGCACGGCCCGGTCGAGGTGGTCGTGGCCAACGCCGGGATCACCCGTGACCAGCTGCTCGCGCTGATGAGCGAGGAGAGCTTCGCCGAGGTCCTGGACACCAACCTGACCGGCGCCTACCGGGTGGCCAAGCGCGCGGTGCGCAGCATGATGCGCATGCGCCGGGGCCGGATGATCTTCATCTCCTCGGTGGTCGGGCTGTACGGCTCGCCCGGCCAGGCCAACTACGCGGCGTCCAAGGCGGGCCTGGTCGGCCTGGCCCGGTCCCTGGCCCGCGAGCTGGCCTCGCGCAACATCACCGCCAACGTGATCGCGCCCGGCTTCGTCGAGACCGAGATGACCGGCGAGCTGCCGGAGGACCGGCGGCAGGCCATCCTGGCCGGCATCCCGCTGAGCCGGTACGCCTCCGCTGACGAGGTGGCCGGCGCGGTGGCGTTCCTGGCCGGGCCGGACGCGGCGTACATCACCGGGGCCGTGCTGCCGGTCGACGGCGGCCTGGGCATGGGCCACTAGCGGCCCCGGGCGGCCGCCGAGCGAGAGGAACGACATGGGCATCCTGGACGGCAAGCGGCTCCTGGTCACCGGGGTGATCACCGACGCCTCCATCGCCTTCCACGTGGCCAGGCTCGCCCAGCAGGAGGGCGCGACGATCGTGCTGACCGGGTTCGGGCGGCTCAGCCTGGTGGAGCGGATCGCGAAGCGGCTGCCCGACCCGCCGCCGGTGCTCGAGCTGGACGTCACCGACCCGGCCCAGCTGGAGTCGCTGGCCGGGCGGGTCTCCGAGCACCTCGACGGCCTGGACGGCGTGGTGCACGCCATCGCCAACGCCCCCATGGGCGCGCTGGGCGGCAACTTCCTGAACACGCCCTGGGAGGAGGTGGCCGCGGCCATGCACGTATCGGCCTACTCGCTCAAGGCGCTGACCATGGCCGTGCTGCCGCTGATGGGCCAGGGCAGCGCCGTGGTCGGCATGGACTTCGACGCCAGCCGGGCCTGGCCGACCTACGACTGGATGGGCGTGGCCAAGGCGGCGCTCGAGTCGACCGCCCGCTACCTGGCCCGCGACCTCGGGCCGCGCGGCATCCGGGTCAACCTGATGTCGGCCGGGCCGCTGCGGACGATGTCCGGCAAGAGCATTCCCGGATTCGAGCAGTTTGACGGGCTATGGTCCGGCCGGGCCCCGCTGGGGTGGGACCTGTCCGACCCCGATCCGGCCGCCCGCGGCTGCGTGGCGCTCCTGTCGGACTGGTTCCCGGCCACGACCGGGGAAATCGTCCACGTCGACGGCGGGGTCCACGCGATGGGTGCGTGATTGTTACCAACCACGACTTCTCGTGCGGAAACTGGAGTCTTTGACGAGTCTTCACCCGATATCGATAGCAATTCGTGATGGATCCTGCCCCAACCAACAACCTGCCTGTCATTACGCTCAAAGCGATCTGCCGGCCTGTGCGCAGGTGACGGCCGTCACCCCGAAGGAGCGTTATGAATCTAGGAAGACATCGGCTACGCCTGGCCGGGGTCGCCGCCGTGGCGGCGCTGGCCCTGGCGGCGGCCGGCTGCGGATCCAGCGGCGGTGGTGGTAGTAACACCAGCACCGGCGGGAAGGCCATCAAGGGCGGGACGGCGAGCGTGGCACTGCCGCCCGGCGTCACCTTGAGCTGGATTTTCCCGTTCTACGCCATCACGAACTCCAGCGTGTACAACTCCGAGCAGTTCCAGTGGCTCATGTACCGGCCGCTGTACATGTTCGGTAACAACACCAACAACGACGTGGCGATCAACTACCCGCTCTCGCCGGCCAAGGCGCCGGTGTACACCAACGGCGGGAAGACCGCCACGGTCACCATGAAGGGCTGGAAGTGGTCGAACGGCGAGCCGGTCGACGCCAGCAGCCTGATGTTCTACATGAACATGGTCGAGGCCGAGAAGGCCAACTGGTACGCCGTCACCCCCGGCCTGCTGCCGGACAACGTGAAGTCCTACAAGACCGTCGGGATGGACTCGGTCCAGTTCAACCTCAACAAGGCCTACTCCTCCATCTGGTACACCTACAACCAGCTGGCCGAGCTCACGCCGATGCCCGAGTCCTGGGACGTCACCAGCCTGACCGGCGCGCCGGGCAGCGGCGGCTGCATCAAGGACACCGCGGCTGACCACTGGGCCAAGTGCAAGGCGGTCTGGGCGTTCCTGACCGCGCAGTCGAAGCAGTCCG
>JBOHCO010001076.1:0-2595 GCA_050698895.1 Streptosporangiaceae bacterium | reverse complement strand
CGTGAGCTGCGGGCGGCCGACCCCGGCATCGCTGCCGAGGCCATCGCCCGTGAGCCGGACGTGCTGGTCGACGCGGCCGAGGCGGACCGCCCGGCGGCGGTGCGGCTGCTGGTCCAGGCCGGCTATGACGTCAACACGCTGCGCCGGGGCGGCGGGTACGGCCCGCTGCACGGTGCGGCCTGGAACGGCCAGCTGGACATGGTCCGGCTGCTGCTGGAACTGGGTGCCGACCTGGCGGCCGAGGACCTCAAATACCACGGGACCCCGGCGGACTGGGCCGGCCGCAACCACCAGACCGAGGTGGCGATCTTCCTGGCCAGCCGCACGGACCCCGAGCCGCCCGGGCCTCAGCCGCCCCGGCCTCAGCCGCCCGACCCCCAGCCACCAGAAACCGGGCCGCCCCGATCTCAGGACTAGAGCCGGTCAGCCGCCGTCCGGGCCCCAGTCGACCGTCACGCGGCCCGCCGCCTCCGGGTGCTGTTCCAGCCAGGCCCGCGCGAACGAGCAGAGCGGGACCACGGTCAGGTGCTCGGCGACGGCCCGGTCCACGGCCGCGCTGACCAGCAGCCCGCCCAGACCATGGCCGCCCAGCGCCGCGGGCACCCCGGTGTGCACCAGCACCAGCCGGTCGGCCCGGCGCCGGTACACCAGCTCGGCGACCTTCCCGTCCACGGTCAGCTCGAACCGGGACGCGTCGGCGTTGTCGGTTACCACCGGCGAATCGGTCATGAGGCCGATCCTCGCATCACGCCTCCGCTTCCGTGACCCGGACCGGCGCTCCGGTGGCCGCGTAGGCGGCCGCCGTGCCCACCGTCAGCACCGCGGCGATCAGCAGCGGCAGCGCCACGTTCACGTGCAGCACCAGCACGGCGCCGACCGCAGCCCCGGCCAGCATCGCGACCACCGCGCCCGCCCGCCGCACGGACCGCGGGTTGCCGCCGCCGCCCAGGCTGGAGTCGCTGGCCAGCCCGGCCAGGGTCTGGGTCAGCACGGTGGTGGTCAGGTCCCGGACGCCGAGCCGGCGCACGGCCCCGGTGCGCATCCCCATGGCCACGGCCAGGATGGTGATGTCGGTGTAGCGGGCCCAGCCCGTGGCCGGGCTGGCGCTCAGCAGGGCGATCAGCGCCGCCGTGCCCACCAGCCCGGCCTCCACGAGCATGACGGCGATCAGCAGGCGCCCGTAGTCGCTGATGCGCCCGGCCACCCGGCCCGAGATCACGGCCCCGGCCACGAAGGCGGCGAGCGAGGTCAGCGTCGCGGACACCGAGAAGCCCGCCGCCCCGGCCGCGGCACAGCCCAGCAGCACCACGTTGCCGGTCATGTTGGCGACGAAGACATGGCCGAGGCCGAGATAACTGACCGCGTCGACCACGCCGCTGACCAGGGTCAGCAGGATGAGCGCCGCGAGCACCTGCGCGGAGTCTTTGCTGTCTGAGGCCACGGCCGCTATTCTCGCGCGGCCCGCCCCGGCCAGATCAGCGCCGGGCCGCACCGTCCCGCGTCGCGATCAGCAGCGCCTCGGCCCCCGCGGGGACATAGCCCGCGGCCAGGAAGGCCCGCATGCTGGGCACGTTGCCCGGCGCGATCTGCGCCCACAGCGGCGCACCGCCGGGCACCAGGTGCCGCGCCGCGAGGGCCAGCCTGCGGCCCAGGCCGCGGCTCTGCCGGTCCGGGTCGACCTCCACCGCGACCTCCCACCGGCCGCCGACCCCGCGGCCGAGCATCACGATGCCCCCGTCGGCCTGCCAGGCCCGCACGTCGTCGCGGTACCGGCGGGCCCGGGCCAGCCGAGGGTGGAGGGAGTGACCATCCGAGCCGGCCAGGGGCTGGAGGTCGATGTCCGGCTGACCGGGCCGCGGCGCCGCCAGGGCCAGCACGTCGGTGCTCTGCGCGTGGCGGCCGGTGCGCGCGCACAGCGCGTCCAGGAACGCCGGGGTGAGCGGCGCGGACAGGTCACCGGGCGGTAGCAGGCCGGCCACCCATTCGGCGTCGGCATCGATGAAGATGACCGCGTGCGCGGTGAAGGCGATGACGCCTGCGGCGCGCGGCGATGGCTGAGCGGCGAGTATCGTCACTCCGCCGTCCGTAGGCGGATAACGGCCCTCGGCGGCCTGGCCGAGGATGTCCGCCAGCGACTGACCCACCCGTCCTCCCGCCCAGCCCGCCCCGGGCCCGGAGGCGGTGAATTAGTGCGGCGTGGCCCGCGCCGCCACGATATCCGGCCGCACGCGGTGGCCGTCCGTGCCGCCGACCTTGGAGCCGCGCTGGAACCCGCCGAACAGGATCGACAGGACGAGCAGCACCAGCAGCAGGGTCAGGACCCACAAGAAACAGCCCATGATCCGGCGATTGCGCCGTCGGCGCCGCCAGGGCCACTGCCATGGGCCCTGCGGGGCCTCGCTGGCCGCCCGCTCCCGTGCCGATGACATTCGTCTAGCCGACAGTCGTGCCGCGGACAGCCGCGGCCTGTCGTAGCGCCCGGTCATTGTGGCCTCCGCCGCCGTGAGGGGTCATCTCCGCTGAGTAGGTGCCATTCTTCGCGGTCGGCAAACCTGGCCCGATGAATTGTCGCGGCCTCCCTGGGTAACTGGGTCC
>JBOHCO010001075.1:0-5567 GCA_050698895.1 Streptosporangiaceae bacterium | reverse complement strand
CCGACAGGCTGATGCTCGTGGCTGACGCGCCCGCGGACGTGGATTGCGGGCTGGACCCCGGTGCAGGCATCCAGCCGCTCCCGCTGGAAGCGGGGACCACCTGCTGCCAGGTGATCGTGTACCCCGTGACCGGATCCCCGCCGTTATCGGCCGGGGCCACCCATGACACCGTCACCGAGCCTGTCCCGTCCGGGCTGGCTGTGACCTGGCCCGGCCCGGCCGGCGGGTAGGCCGTCTGCGGGGTCCCCGACCCAGTCGCGGCCGCGGAAGCGCCGACCGCGTTGGATGCTGTTAACGCCAGCGTGTACGACGTACCATCAGCCAGCCCGCTGAGGGTGGCCTGGGTGGCCGAGGCTTTCGGATGGGCCGTCACCTTCTTCCCGCCGACCGAGGCTGCCAATGTGTAGCGGGTCAGCGGTTTCCCGCCGTTGCTGCCCGGCGGCGTCCACGACACGAGCAACCCGCCGTCGCGGCCGAACACCGACGTGATCAGCGGCGCCTGCGGCACCTGCGCAGCCAGCGGGACCACCGGATCCGACAACGGTGAAGCCGCGCTGGTCCCACTGGCATTAGTAGCGGACACCGTCGCCTGATACGCCACCCCGGTGCACAGCCCGCCCACCAGCCCCGCTGAATTCGAGCCGTCCACCGACAAGGTAAACGGTCCCGAGCAACCCGGCGGAGATGTCACCCCGCCCGACGCCGCGGCCGCCGTCACCGTATACGACGCCACCTGCTCACTGGCCGGATCGGGATTCCACGACACCAGCAGCCCAAGGCCCTCAGCCACCACCGACGTGACAAACGGCCGATCCGGAACCACAAGCGAAATATCCCGCACCCGCCGCGATCCGCCGGCTTCTGCGTGATGCCCGGCAGCTAACTCCCCACCAGCCTTCCCAGACGACTGGGACGCCCAAGCCACACCACTACCCCCAGCAGTCAGCAGCACGACCGAGGCGCCCGCCGTGATCCACCGCAGCCAAGTCCGGCCAGTCATCGTCCCCCCAGTCAGTTCAGCACCGACACAGCCAACTCACACACCCGTCGGCGACCCTCCCGTGCAGCAGGGCAGCAATCGCCACGACGTGGCTACACGGCAGCCATCCTGCCATCTTCTCCCGAACGAGTCTCTGGTGTCTAAGAGCCCGAACCAGGATGGCCGATCACGAGTACACCGCGACTGCCGGGCAATGGTAGATGCGTGGCACCTCCCCCGGAAGATCGATTGCAGACGACACCAGCAAGTGCAAACAGCGGACGGATAGCAGCCAAATTCGATCTCAATAGCCGGATAGATCTGGTGTTGACGCACGTCGCGACTTCATGCAGCAGGCCAACATGCGGATCCACAGTCCCTCGGACGACCACCCAAGGCATCACGAGCGTCTGTTGATGCACCCAGCTCGTCCAGATCGTTGGCGACCTGGTCCCGGGCCTGACCAGCAAATCAGGCACCGGCCCAGTCACCGCCGCCCAGGCCATCGTGTCCTTCTCCCACCCCGGACGCTGCCGCCACGACGCCGCCTTCGCCCGCCTCGCCGGCACCAGCCCCCTCGAGGCCTCCAGCGGCCAGCACACCCGCCACCGCCTCAACCGCGGCGGCGACCGCGCCCTCAACCGCGCCATCCACACCATCGCCGTCACCCGCATGCGCGACGACCCCGCCACCCGCGCCTGCGTCACCCGCCGCCGCGCCGCAGGCAAAACCGACCGCGAGATCCGCCGCTGCCTCAAGCGCTACATCGCCCGCCAGCTCTACCGCACCCTCACCACCACCATGACCCCACCGCCAGCCCCACCCCAGCAACACACCACTTGACAAACATAGAAGCGTCAAGCAACTCCCCGGCTGGACCCTCACCCAGCCCAGGCCCGGCCACTTCCAGCTCACCACCCCAGCCGGACGGACCTATACCACTACCCCCGACCCCTACCCCACCTAGTCCAAACTGGCGTGTGGTCAAGCGGTTCGGCCGGACCGCGGTTCGGCTGACATGACGGCGGAAGGTCCCGGCGAGCACGAGCTCAACCGGGCGGCCTGACCGGGGACCACATGCCGAACCACTGCTCGGCGCCGTAGGCTTCGAACCGCTCTACCTCGGTGAACCCCAGCTTCGCCGCGAGGCGCATCGAGCGGGCGTTGGCCGTCTGGGTAAAGAGCACCACCGGCTCGCCGGGCAGCTCGCGGGCAAACCAGCCGAGTGCCGCTGCGCACGCCTCGGCCGCGTACCCGAATCCCCACGCCTCCGGCAGGAACAGGTAGCCGAGCTCGGCCTCCCCGGCAGCAGCCGGAGGACCGTGCCCCGTTGCTCTCCTGAGAATGATCTGGCCGATCATGGCTCCGTCGAGCTCGGCTATGAAAAGGCCGGGGCGCCGCTCAGGTGCCCCTGGCATCTCGCGCTCAAGCTCGTCTCGCGGCTGCGGGCCGCCGAGGTAGGTGCCCACCTCTGGCGAGGCCAATAGCTCGATGAACGCCGTACGGTCTCGGGCCTCGGGCTCACGGAGCACCAGCCTCTCGGTCCTGATCGGCTCAGGCGGCCAGTCGACGGGCCCCAGGTCTGCCATGCGCGCAGGCTAGCCGATGGCCAAACCACCGAGCGGGAAACGCTTGACTCCCGGCAATGCGCCTAGGCCTGTCATGGTCGACGGGACAGTCCCGAGCCCACCCCGCGCAGCCAGCGCCGTTGCCAGGGCGTCTCGACTGCGCGGTGGTGATAGCCGGCGCGGACCCAGGCCAGGGCCTCGGGTGAGGTGAGGCCGTCGAGGACGGCCAGCGCGGCGAGCGCGGTGCCGGTGCGGCCGACGCCGCCCCGGCAGGCCACCTCCACCCGCTCGCCGCCGTGAGCACGGCCGAGCGCTTCGTGCAGTGCGCTGAGCGCATCGTCGCGGTCGGCCGGGATCCCGAAGTCGGGCCAGCGGATCAGCCGGTGCGGCCAGGCCGGGACCGGTCCCTTGGCCAGGACGAGCGCGAAGTCGGCCGGGCTGACGTGATCGCCGAGGCGTCGGCCACGGACCCTGGCCCCACTGGGCAGGTTGATCAGCCCGCGGTCGTCCAGCCAGTCGTGGTGCATGATCATCCGGGTCAGCCAGCGGCCTCACGGGACGGCAAGTCGTCCGGGGCTGGCTCGGCGGACCGGGTTAGCAGCAAGGCGAGCGTGGGGCACGAATTGACCGCGCGGCGGGCCAGGCCGAGCAGATGCTCGGGCACCGGGCCGGGGGCGATCAGCGGGTAGCCCCAGGGGTCGGGCGCGATCAGCTCGGGCAGCAGTTCGATGCACATGCCGTGACCCTCGCAGGCGATGGGGTTCACCTTGAGCTCGGGCGGCGGTTCGCCCTGACGCCGGTCCCGGCCCTCGCGCCGGTCCCGGCCCTCGCCTGACCGCTCGCCTGACCGGCTCCCGCCTGAGCGACGCCCGTCGGCGCGGTCCGCGCCGTCGCGGCTCATGCCGGCGCCCCCGGCCAGACCCCGTAGGCCCCGGAGGCCCCAGCTGCCGCCGCGCCCGCGGCCTCCCGCGGCGGCGCGGGCACCGGCACCACGGGTGCCCGGCGGACCCGGTCACACGGGCCATGCAACACGTGTCGGCCAACCTCGTCGGCGAACGTCGTCAGGGCGCTGTCGGCCAGGCCCGCGGTCCCGTCCGGCAGGTGACAGGCGCCGCGGCCGCTGATCAGGCCGAGCAGTTGCCGGATCCAGTCCCGCCCGTCATGGCCGGCCCAGCCGAAGGCCAGCAGGTTCAGCGCCTCGGCCAGCGCGGGCAGGCCGTTGAGGCACGGGCCGCATTGGCCCGCGCTCTGACTGGCCAGGTAGCTGGTGACGCAGGCGGTCTCGGCCAGCGGGCAGGCCGACGCGGGGAGCGCGATGAGGACGCCGGGCCCGAAGGCGGCCCCGGCCGCCCGGAGCGCCTGGTCGGTGAGCGCCACGTCGTCGGCGGCGGGCAGCGTCAGCCAGCCACCGAAGTAGCCGCCCGCCAGCACGGCCTGCGGCGGCTCGGTGAACCCGCCGGCCCGGTCCAGCAGGGCTCCGATGGTGGTGCCCAGGTCCACCTCGTAGACCCCCGGCCGGCCCACGGTGCCGGTCACTGTGATCAGCGCGGTTCCGGGTGCCGTCGCCGGGCCGGCCGCGCGGAACCAGCTCGGGCCGTGCCGGGCGATGAGGGCGATGTTGGCCAGCGTCTCGACGTTCTGCACCAGCGTGGGATGCCGCCGCACGCCACGCTCGGCCGGGCGGGGCGGCACGAACGTGGGCCGCGGCCCGGCCCCGTTCAGCAGGCTGATCAGGGCGGTCTCCTGGCCCGAGACGTAGCCGGCGGGCACGGTGACGACCTGGATGGGCAGCCGGTTCAGCCCGGCGCGCTCCCGGCTGACGATGGCCTCGTGCAGCGGGCCGGGGTCGTCGTGCACGCACAGGAAGGCGCGGGTCGCGCCGACCGCCTCGGCGGCCAGCGCCACGCCGTCGAGCACCAGGTGCGGCGCCTGGCTCAGCAGCAGCTTGTCCTTGGCGCTGGTCGGCTCGGACTCGGTCCCGTTGGCGATCACGGTCGTGCCGACCGGGCTGTGGAACGGGCCGGCCCGGCGCCCGGCTTCGGCCACGGCCCGCATCTTTCGCCCGGCCGGGAAGCCGGCTCCGCCCCGGCCGGTCAGCCCGGCCTGCTCGACGGCCGCGATCAGGCGGCTGTCACCGGGTCGGCCAGCGCCGGCGCCATAGCCGGTGTCGGCGAACGGTGGCGGCCCGTGCAGGTCCAGATGCTGGTCAAGGGTGACCTGCGGCGTCCCGGGCAGCAGCCGGGCCGCGGGTCCGGCGGTCACGACCGCCCTCCCAGCACGCGTACCGGGCTGGCCGCGTGGTGCAGCACCGAGGACGGCGTGCCTGAGCGCTGGGCCCAGCCGGGCCGCAGCGGCCCGGCGGTCAGCCAGGCCCCGCCCGCGGCCAGGGCAATGAGCAAGGCGACGGCCCCGGCCACCCGGAACGCGGCGTGCGCGGGCCAGCCGACGGCCAGCCGCCAGGCGACCAGCGCCGCCACCACGGCGACGCAGACCAGGGTCAGCAACAGGACCCAGCTGACCGGGGTGTCCGAGCCGGTGCCCAGCCCGTGCAGCAGCGCGACGGGCCAGCAGGCGTACGAGGTCCAGTGCACGGCCCGCCAGGTCCGGAAGCCCATCCGGGACCGCAGCAGGCTGGTGACGGTCAGGGCCAGGAGCAGGTCGGAGGCGACGGTGCCGAGGCCCACCCACAGCGGCCGGTAGGACGAGATGAACGGGATGAACGCGTCCTGGATCGGGATGTTCACGTAGGAGTCGACGACCGTGGTGATGACGTGGGCCGCGGTGAACGCCAGGGCCAGCAGCGAGGCGTTGCGGTGCAGGCCGACGGTCACGAACCGGGGCAGGGCGGGCCGCTGGTAGCCGACCGAGGACAGCAGGCCGAACGCCATGCTGATGGTCAGCAGCACCATGGCGACCAGGCCGGTCGCCCTGGTGGTGTACCACAGCGGGCTGGAGCCGGTGACCACCACAGCTTCGGCGTGCCCGGCGCCGAGGAGCGCGGAGTTCATGGGGCCGCGGCC
>JBOHCO010001074.1:0-2839 GCA_050698895.1 Streptosporangiaceae bacterium | reverse complement strand
GGGGGGGGGGCCGCCCGGGAAGGGTCTTGGTGGGCCCTCTGGTGCGGCTATAGCACCACCTGTGGGCCAACCATGACCCTTCCGGGCCGTCCCGCCCCCCGTGGCGTGTTGCGCGTGCTGCTGACGGTGACTAAGTGACGAAGGAAGCGACGGGAGCAAGGGCCGGTCTCACTCTCCCGCGCTTGCAGCGACCTGACTGGGCCGGTCCCGCCGCTCCGGCGTCAGGGACGCTAAATTTAGCCACCACCACCACCACCACCACCACCACCACCACCGCCGGCTGCCGCCACCCGCCTTCGTCCCTGTGACACGAGCGTCCCATGTGAAAGGCGGGCACGCCCCCGTCCGCCAGCAGATGATCATGGTTGTGGGTGTCCCGTTGCTACCACCCCAGGGGTACCAACGGGACACCCACGACGGCCTAGCCAGCCGGAGGTGCGTTCGGCTGGCCTTGCCCAGTGGAGGCTGTCCGAAATATGTAATTTGTCCGGCCGTTAGCCCAGAGGCGGAGCCTGGTCACGGCTGGCCAAGGTCACGCCTAGTCCGCCCGGCCCAGGGCGCCCGGCCAAGCCGCCGCGCCACGCCGCGGCCAGCCCGGCCGCCTCCGCGGCCGCCCCGGATCAGCCCTCGGTCAGGCTCCTCCCGGCCCGTCACCCGCGAAACATTCTCACAACAAACCCGCCTCAGGACGCCGTTCTTTTGCCCGCCGCGTAACCGTCAGGAAACAAGCCTGAAATGCGCTCATGGGACATATGAAGCGTTACTGATAACACCGAAGCGGTCGGCTGGGACCGTGCTGGTCGGCGTTGCCTGGCCTCCCGGCAAACCCCTTCGCTTCAGCCTCAGGAGGCGGAGAGTGGTTCCCTACGCACACTGGCTCAGCTCAGGCGATAACGCCTGGCAGATGACAGCGGCGACGCTCGTCGGTCTGATGAGCATCCCCGCCCTCGCCGTCCTGTACGGCGGCATCGTGCAGCGCAAATGGGCCGTGAACACCATGATGATGGTGTTCAGCGCGTTCTGCCTCACGCTGATCGTATGGGTGCTGTGGGCCTTCAAGATGGGCTTCGGGTCGCCCTGGATTCACACGTTCATCGGCAAGCCAGGCGAGGTCGTGGGCGCGGCCGGTGAGCAGGCCCAGGCGAGCATCCCGCTGCTGAAGGGGCTAGCACCGAACTTCAGGTTCCCCCAGGGATCGCTGGTCTACTTCCAGTTTGTGTTCGCCGCGATCACCCCGATCCTGTTTATCGGCAGCGTGCTCGGCCGGATCAAGTTCAAGGTCTGGCTGATCTTTGTGCCACTGTGGATCACCTTCGCTTATACCGTGAACGCCTTC
This sequence comes from Streptosporangiaceae bacterium, assembly GCA_050698895.1. Lineage (GTDB taxonomy): Bacteria > Actinomycetota > Actinomycetes > Streptosporangiales > Streptosporangiaceae > DASUBV01. The sequence continues at coordinate 1,503 of JBOHCO010001074.1, read as the reverse complement.
CTGCTCTGGGGCGGCGGCTTCTGGGCCGGCAAGGGCGCGCTGGACTTCAGCGGTGGTTACGTCATTCACCTGGCCGCCGGCGTCTCCGGCTTCGTCGCCGCGGCCACGATCGGCCCCCGGCTCAAGCGCGACCGGGAGAACGGCCGGCCCAACAACCTGCTGTTCATCGCGGTCGGCGCCGGCATCCTGTGGCTCGGCTGGAACGGCTTCAACGGCGGTGACCCGTACTTCGCCGGCGCGGACGCGACCGCGGCCGTGGTCAACACCAACCTGGCCACCGCCTGCGCGATGATGACCTGGATCGTCATGGACATGGGCTGGGGCAAGAACCGCAAGCCCACGTTCCTCGGCGGCGTCAACGGCATGATCTGCGGCCTGGTCGGCATCACCCCCGCGGCAGGCTACGTCAACGGGGTCGGCGCGATCGTCATCGGCGTGGTCACCTCCTCGTTCGTCTGGGTGCTGTTCACCTACCTGCCCCGCAAGGTCTGGCCGTTCAACAAGGTGGATGACGCGCTGGGCGTGGTCTACACTCACGGCTTCGCGGGCCTGCTCGGCGGCCTGCTGGTCGGCCTGTTCGCCGACCCGAAGATGATCGTCTACCTGGGCTTGGGCAAGAACTCCAGCGTGACCACGGCCGGCCTGTTCTACGGCCACCCCCGGCAACTGCTGATCCAGGCGGGCGCGGCGCTGACCGTGATCATCTGGGACGGCGCGGTGACGTTCCTGATCCTCAAGGGCATCGGGCTGTTCACCAGCCTGCGGATGACCGACAAGGAGCTGGCCATCGGCGACCTCGAGGTGCACGGCGAGGTGGCCTACCCCGAGGAGGAGCCGGAGGCGGTCCCGGCCATGGTCGGCGACGCCACCGACCACAAGGGCCCCGGCGATCCCATCTCGGACGGCGCCAAGGTCATGGCCGACTGATAACAGCAAGAAGAGTCATCCATCTGATAACAGCAAGAAGCGGCGCGGTCGCATCCGTACCCGCACCACCGCCAATCGGCTGATAACAGCAAGAAGGCAGGCCGGCAGCGCAGCTGGCCTAGCGCCCACGACCCTCGCGGGTGCTAGGCCGCTGCCGTGCCACGGGCCCCGGTCCAGCCGCCGTGGCCCGTGGCTCGGTGGCATCCGGCTCAGCCCGGCTCAGCCCGACCCGGCCCGGCCGCCCGGCTGCCGCCGTCACGGCCTCACCCCAGCCGCCCGCCACCCAGGGCCAGGCGCCGATTCACCCGGCGGGGATGAGCCGCCTGCCCCCCGGCCGGGGCATCCTGACCTGTGCTGCGCGCCCCGCTGGCCGCAGCGGGGAAAGGAGCCAGACCATGGGCGTGATGACCGCCGAGACCCGGCTGCGGCGAATCCACCGGTACCAGCTCGACTCTGGCGTCGGGCACCTGACCGTCGCCGAGCGCGCGGCCCGCGGGAAGGCGGTCCGGGCTGAGGTGCCGCGGGAGAGCCACGCCCTGCTTGAGCTGCCCTCGGACCGGCCCGACCCGGTGGGCC
>JBOHCO010001073.1:0-1745 GCA_050698895.1 Streptosporangiaceae bacterium | reverse complement strand
CGGCCCACCAGGCGAAGGCACCGGGCGTGGTGGGGCCGAACGCGTGAATGTGCCTGCGGCACAGTTCGGTGTGAGCCTCGTCGAAGTCGGTCTCCGGCCGCGGGACCTCGCGGGCGCGCTTGGCCTGGCAAGCCCACGGGACGCTTAATGCCGCACGCGATAACGTGATCGTCTACCCCTGCAGCTACGGAGCCGACCACGAGGAACTGGCCTGGCTGATCGGCCTGGACGGGGTGCTGGACCCGACCAGGTGGTTCATCGTGGTGCCCGATATGTTCTCCAACGGCGTGTCCTCGAGCGCCGCGGATGCCGCCGACTATCCGGCCGTCGTGACCATGGCCGACAACGTGCGGGCCCAATTTCGGCTGCTGACCGAGCACTTCGGCGCGACTAGAGTCGCGGCCGCGTACGGGTTCTCGATGGGAGCTGGTCAGGCTTATCACTGGGCAGCGCTTTACCCGGACTTCGTCGAGCGCGCGATCATCGTATGCGGCAGCGCGAGGACCTCGCTGCACAACAAGGTGTTCCTGTCCGGCCTGCTGAGAACGCTGGAAGCAGCGCCTGAATACCTGGGTGACGGCCGGTTCAGCGCCGAGCCCGTCGCGGCGCTGCGCGCATTCGCCCACATCTACGCCGGGTGGGGACTGAGCCAGGACTTCTACCGCGAGCGCCTGTTCGAAACCGCGCTCGGCCGACCCGACCTGGACACGTTCCTGAAAGAAGACTGGGAGGTCTCCTTCGCCCAGAATCGCGCGGCTAACCTTTACGCGCAGGCCCGTACCTGGCAGGAGGCCGACATTAGTGCCAATGATCTCTACGCCGGAGATCTCGCGAAGGCGCTAAATGCGATTACGGCTCGTGTGTTGCTCATGCCGGGCCAGACCGACCTGTATTTCAGGGTGGCCGACAACGAGGCCGAGCTTGTGGACCTACGGCATGGCCAGCTGGCCACGATTCCCAGCATCTGGGGTCACTGGGCTGGCAGCCCGGAGGTTATCCCGGCCGACCTGGCCTTCCTGACCAGCCACGTCCGATCCTGGCTGGACAGTCAGCGGGATTCGCCGGGCTGAGCGCTGGCTTGTTCCAGGGCGCTGGTGAGGTCGTTCCACAGGTCGTCGACGTGCTCGCATCCGACGCTGAGGCGCAGGTAGCCGGGGGGCAGGTGGTGCTGGCCGGGGAGCCTGGCGCGGCGCTCGATAGTGCTTTCCACACCGCCCAGGCTGATGGCTGACCGGATGACACCGACGGCGTCACAGGTGGTGTTGGCTGCTGCCTCGTTCTGGACTTCGAATCCGAGTACGGCGCCGAATCCGGTCATCTGGGCGGCGGCGCGGTCATGTCCGGGGTGATCGGGCAGGCCGGGGTAACGGACCCGTGTGACGGCGGGGTGGGTGGTGAGGCGGCGGGCGAGGTCGGCGGCGTTGCGCTGGGCCTGGTCCAGGCGCAGGGCGAGGGTGCGCAGGCCGCGCCGGACGAGGAAGGTTTCCAGGCCGCCCGGGGTGGCGCCAGTGACCTCGCGGCGGCGGCGCAGCTGGCGGGCGAGCTGAGGGCGGCCGGCGATGGTGATGCCGAGGAGCAGGTCGGAGTGGCCGCCGAGGAACTTCGTCGCGCTGTGCACGGCGATGTCGGCGCCCAGGGCCAGGGGCTGCTGGAGTAGCGGGGTGGCGAAGGTGTTGTCGACCGCGACCAGCGCGCCGCCTTCGTGGGCGGCCGCGCTCAGGGCCCGGAGGTCGGCGACATCCAGC
>JBOHCO010001072.1:0-4058 GCA_050698895.1 Streptosporangiaceae bacterium | reverse complement strand
CTGGCCATCGTGTCGCGGCTGGCGGAGGGGCCTCTGCCTGTCGGACAGCTGGCGGCTGGGCTGCCGGTCAGCCGGTCAGCGGTGTCTCAGCACCTGAAGATCCTGAAGGACGCCGGGCTGGTCGAGGACGTGGCCGAGGGGACTCGCCGGATCTACCGGCTCAACCCGGCCGCCCTGGCGGCGCTGCGGGATCAGCTCGACACGTACTGGCGGCGGGCGCTGACCGGATACGCAGATGTCGTGGAAACACCGGACAGGGAGGACGACTGATGGCCCAGACCGAAGCACCGACGGTCCGCAAGCACATCGTGGTTGACGCGCCGATCGAGCGTGCCTTCACGGTGTTCACTGAACGGTTCGGGGACTTCAAGCCGCCCGAGCACAACCTGCTCGGCGCGCCGATCGCCGAGACGGTGTTCGAGCCCAGGGTGGGCGGCGGCATCGTGGACCGGGCCACCGACGGAAGCGAGTGCCGGTGGGCGCGGATCCTGGCCTTCGACCCGCCTGACCGGGTCGTGTTCAGCTGGGACATCAGCCCCCGGTGGAGCATCGAGACCGACCCGGCTCAGACCAGCGAGGTCGAAGTCCGGTTCTACGCCGAGTCACCCGACCGCACCCGGCTGGAGCTGGAACACCGGCACATCGACCGGCACGGCCCAGGCTGGGAGTCGGTCATCGATGGCGTGGACGGGGCGCAGGGCTGGCCGCTGTACCTGGACCGCTACGCAGCCCTGCTCAAGGAAGACAGCTGAGATGCCGCCGATCATCACGACCGCCGAGATCGGCCGGCCGGCCGCCGAGGTGTTCGCCTACGCCACCGACCCGGCCCTGTTCAGCGAGTGGCAGAAAGGCGTCGTAGACGGGCACATGGACGGCCCGCAGCCACCCGCCGTGGGCGCGAAATGCCTGATGACCCGGCGCATCGGCGGCGCCGACCGCTCCTCCAGGTCCGAGCTGGTGCACATCGACCCGCCGCGGGCCTGGCGCGTGGAGGGCACCGACGGCCCGGTCAGGGCCGTTGTCGACGTCCACGTCGAGCCCGTCACCGACTCCCGCTCCCGGCTGACCATCAGCGTCGACTTCACCGGCCACGGCATCGGCAAGATCCTCGTGCCCCTGATGGTCCGCCGGGAAGCGCGCAAGGAGATGCCAGGCAACATGTCAGCGCTCAAGCAGAAGCTGGAAGCGGTCTAGACATCCCCCGCCTGACGCTGTGGTGTCACGCCCGCCGGGTGGCGGTCGTGACCCAGACGGCCGCGTCCAGCCGCACGCCGCCAGGGCCCGCGTGCTCGGCCAGTGCCGTTCGGAGTTCGTCGAGCGCGGCAGGCCGGACGTTGGCGGCGATGGTGTCCAGCACGGCCCGTCCCGGGCCGCTCGCCGCGAGGTACTGGGCGGCCTCAGCGGCGTCGGCGCCGAGGGTCATGGTGACGGTCACCGGCGTGGCGCGGACGGCGTCGAAGCCGGCATTAGTGAGCGTCGCGGTGAGCGCGACGGGGTCGGACTGGGCGAACATGCCGGGGCCGTCGGTCGTCTCCGGGGGCGCGGCGTAGCGCAGGAGCACCGCGCCGGGGACGGTCAGCCAGTCGTTGGCGGCCAGAGGCTGCCAGGTCGCAAGGCACAGCCGGGCCCCGGGCCGCAGCGCGCCGGCGACGTTGGCCAGCGCCGCCTCTGGGTCGGTGAAGAACATGGTGCCGAAGCGGCTGATGGCCGCGTCGAAGGCGGCCGCGGGCAGCGCGTGGGTCTGGGCGTCGGCCTGCTCGAACCGCACGTTCGCGGTGGCCTGCTCGCGAGCGCGGCGGCGGGCGACGCTGAGCATGGGCCCGGACAGGTCGATCCCGAGCACGGTGCCAGCCGGCCCGGCTGCCTGGGCCGCGGCGAGTGTGGTCGCTCCGCATCCGCAGCCGATGTCGATGACCGCGTTGCCGGGGGAGATGCTGGCCGCGGTGAGGAGGGCGTCGGCGACGGGGGCCAGGACCGCATCGCGCCGGTCGGAGTTCTCGGCCCAGCGCCGTCCGCTGTCGCCGTTCCAGTCGGCGAACTGGCTCGCGTTCGCGGTGCCGGTCACCGGCGCGTTCCAGCGGGGCGGGTCAGCATCGCAGGTGCCGGGTCGCCGTCGCTGACGCCCAGCCGGCGGCCGAGGGTATAAATGGTGAGCCGGCCGGTTCCGTGCCCGAGCAGGCCCCGGCCTCGCGCCGTCAGCGCCGCTACCCGGTCTGGGTCCGCGTCAGGCGGCAGCGCGGCGAGCGCGGCCGTGACCGAGCCGGCGATGGCTGATGCGGCGGTGCCGATCACTGTCAGCAGCCCGGTCACCGTTTCGGGCTCGATCCCTGCCGCGAGCGCGTCGGCGGCGAGCTGCAACAGGCTCGGGCTAGGGATGCAGTACCGGCCGGGCCCGCGCGCTTCGAGGACGCCAGCGGCCAGGAGATCATCAAGCCGGTCCGGCACCAGCCCGGGCATGGTGCTGGCGAGCTGGCTGAGGTCCGCGGCGACGCCGGGCTCGTCGATGTGGACGAGCTGGTCGGGCGCCAGGCCCAGCACTCCGCCAAGGTCGGCGCCGTCGGTCCAGGCCCGCAGCAGGTCGCTGATGCCCTTGAGGGAGTACCCGCGGTCCTGGAGCCTGCCGATCAGCTGCAGGCGGGCGAGGTGCGCCGGACTGTACACGCCGACCCGGCCGCGCTTGCGGGGCGGCGGCAGCAGCCCCATCGTCTGATACTCGCGGATGGTGCGTACCGGCAGCCCGGCCCGCCCGGCCAGCTCATCGACTGTCCACTCCGGCGGGCTCTCAGCGTCGTTCTCGTTCACGGTCACTCCTCGACAGTACTGGCATATACCGTTACGGTAAATACCGTGATCATTGACACTTCGCTGACCGGCGCGATGCTCGAACGGCTCCGCGCCGTGGACGGGTTCGGGCACGCCCAGCTCGCCGGCGGCACCCGGCCCATCGCCGGCGGCTTCTGGGCCACCCTGCTCCTCGTCCCGCTCATCGGGGCACGGGCACCGGCGGTGGTACTGCGGCTCATGCCCGACGAGCCGCTCGCCCGGAAGGAGACCGTCTTCCAGCAGCAGGCCGCCCGCCAGGGCCTGCCGGTCCCGGAGATCTTCCTGGCCGGCGACAGCAACGCCGGACTCGGCCAGCCGTTCCTGGTCATGGCGCGCGCCCTCGGCTCCCCGCCCCTGGCCGGCCTGGACGGCATCGCGGCGCTCCGCCGGCTCCCCTCCGCCGCCCGCGCCCTGCCCGCCCTCCTCGGCAGCGTCATGGCCGAGGTACACCGCCTCGACTCGCGACCGGTCCTCGACGCCCTGCAGACACAGAGCGCGCCTATCGACACGCCGGGAATGCTCGGGTACCTCGCCGAGGATGCCGCCGAGCTCGGACGGGCCGACCTCACCCAGGCGGCCGCCTGGCTCGCCAGCAACCGCCCCGCCGCCGCGACGCCGGTCGTCTGCCACGGCGACCTGCACCCCTTCAACCTGCTCATCAGCGGCGGTCGGTGGACGCTGCTGGACTGGACTGCCGCCGTCATCGCCGAGCCAGCCTACGACCTCGCCTTCACGACGCTGCTGCTGCGCCACCCGCCCCTGGCCGCCCCCGGCCCGCTCCAGCCCGCCATCGGCACCGCCGGCCGCTACGCCGCCCGCCGCTTCCTAGCCAGCTACCGGGCCAGCGGCCACCCGCTCCCCGACCCGGCGCGCCTGCAGTGGCACACCGCGCTGCACGCTCTGCGCATCCTCCTCCAAGCCGAAAGCTGGCGACACGATTCCGCCCCCGGTCAGCACCAGGGCCACCCGTGGCTGAGCATCGGGCCGGCCGCCGCAAGCACGCTCCGGCGAACCACCGGTTCCGACGTCTCCTGGTGACTCAGTCCTATGAACTAACTGGCAGGCGTAACCGGGAACCGCGCAGGCAGAGCTTCGGCAGGGCACGAGGGGGACTGTAATTTCAAAGGTGTAACTCCTGACAAACGAGGAGACACCAGTGACTGATGTGACGAACGGCCAGGTTCAGTACGGGCTGGAGCTCTCGGGCGCCGATGAGCAGCTGCTGCGGGAGCTGA
>JBOHCO010001071.1:0-1765 GCA_050698895.1 Streptosporangiaceae bacterium | reverse complement strand
GCGCCGGACGTGTTCTCCCTGCGCCCCGCCCGCCAGCCGGCCGCCACCTGACGGCGGCGCCGGGTCAGCCGCGGTAGGCGGTGATGATGGTCTGCTCGACCCCGCTGCCACCGGAGTCGGCCGCCTGCACCCGCAGCGACACGGACTGGCCCGCGACGGCCTTGGGCAGCGTTATTGAGTAACGGCCTCGGCCGAGGGCGCGAGCCGGCACAAGCCGCCAGACCCGGCCCTGGCTGACCGAGATCCACGCATGCAGGCTGATGACGCGGGAGGCGGGCGCACCCGCGATCCGGGCTGCCGTGACCACGGCGGTGCGGCCGTCGGGATGGTTGTCCAGGTTCACCGGGAGCTGGTAGCGCACCAGCAGCAGCGGGAGGACGGCCCCCGCGGCGCCGGCCGGCGACCGGAACGTCCACGTGGTGGCGGTCCTGGTCGAGACCGGCAGCACCCGGGCGTAGTTGTCGGCGTAGCTCAGCCGGAAGGTGCGGGCCGCGGCCGGGACGTCGAAGTCGGCGACCGAGGAGTGGCTGGTGCCCAGCAGCCTGCGGCCGGCATACAGGCGCATGGTGCGGCTGGTGACGCCGTTCAGCAGGCTGATGCCGGACAGGCAGTCGAAGCCGTCGGGCAGATCCTGCAGGTCAGTCAGCTCGACGTGCACGTCGTTGCCGATGCGGGTAGAGGCGTGCGGCGCGCAGAAGCTGGGGGTTGGCATGGTGGCCGAGTAGGGTCCGGGCGCGAACGGCTGCCGCATCCAGGACGCGGACGTCCGGCTACCGGGCCGGGGCGCCCCGAAGCGCGGCACCTCGATCACCCAGTCGCCCTGGTCATTCTTCCCCCGGACCCGCAGCGGCGGGACCGCCTCCTGGTCCCACCTGATCCCGGCCCCGGCCGACAGGTAGTCGGTCCGGGTGGAGCCGCCGGGCTCCTTGCTGTCCGCCTGGGCGGCCAGGAAGCCCGCGCTGTCCAGGCCGTACCGGATGTCCCAGACCTGAGCCTGGCTGCCGTTCAGGGCGTAGAAGCGCACGCTGACCCGGGCCAGCCGAGCCTGCTGGGCTGGTGTAACGGTGTCGGCCAGCGAGCCGGGGATCCGCGCCCCGGCCGGGTGCCACAGGTCGTAACTGTACGGACGCCGGGCGCCGGGCGGGCTGGCCAGGTGCGCGAAGGTGAAGGCGCGGAAGGTGCCGGTGCGGGCCGGGCCGCTGGGCTGGGCGAACAGCTCGCCGGGGCCGAAACCGAGCACGTCGAACCCGGCCACCTGGCCGTCGAACCGGCGCTCCACGTGGACGCTGTCCTCGGCCATCCGGGTCGGGTGCCCGGTGACCGACGCGGTCACCGGCACGGCCGTGGCGCCGTCGAGCGTGACGCTGGTCGGCCCGTGCACGGTGACCTGAGGCTGGCCGGCCAGGGCCGAGCGCTCGGCGGTCGCGCTGGTCTGGTCGTCGACCTCGCCGACCACCCAGTAGTGCCCGGCGGGCACGCGCACGGTGGCCGAGCGGGCCGAGCCGAGCGTGACGCCCTGGTTAAAGAGCGCCGGGTTGTCCACGTTGACCACCGCCGCCGAGGCGAACATCTGGCCGGCCGCGGTGCCCGGCAGCGGGGTGGCGCGCACGGTGAGCGCGTAGGTCTTCCGCCGGGTGACGGCGACGGTGCCCCCGCTGGCCGCGCCGGCGTCGCCCGGGGCCCGGCCGGCCAGCCAGATGTGGCGGATGCCCGCGGCGCGCGGCGGGGCGGCCCGGCGCGTCCGGGTCAGCGCCCAGGCCAGGCG
>JBOHCO010001070.1:0-6390 GCA_050698895.1 Streptosporangiaceae bacterium | reverse complement strand
CCGCCATCCCGGGCGCCGCGCTGGTGGTGTTCGACGGCATGGGGCACAGCCTGCCGCGCGAACTCTGGCCCGAGATGGCTGCGCGCATCGCCGGTCTCGTCCGCCGTGCCGAGGCCGCCCGGACATGATCAGCCGGGCGGGCTATTCCTCGGTCTGGTCGTCGAGCGCGGCACCCGGCGCGTTGGTCTTTACCGACTCAACGCCGTTGAGCGCCGACTCCTTGCGCTCATAAGCCTCGCTGGTGGCGATGACCTGTCCGTTTCCGGCGATCAGGTTGAAGTGGTACTTGCCGCTTGAGCCCTTTTTCAGCACGAACTTGCCCGCCATCGGTTCCCCCTTGATCAGCCTGCGGACCTGGCCTGCGCTGATCGTCGTACCCGGTCAGGACGACTTCGAGTCCGCCCTGGCGGCGGCCAGCCGGCCCATGACCAGGGTGACGGCCACCAGCAGGAACCCGAGGTCCAGCAGCATCTGCAAGGTCTGCAGGCCGCGGGCCAGCTGGCTGACCGGGACGAGGCTGCCGGTGCCCGCGGTGCTCAGCGTCCCCATGGTGAAGTAGATGGCGTCGAGGTGGGTGAGCCGGGTGAGCCGGGTGCTGAAGTTTCCGGCCGTGCCGTAGGTCCAGTAGATGACCGAGAACATGCTCACGAAGGTGAGCAGGGAGAAGGCCAGGTCAAAGTAGATGCCCAGCGGCGAGCGGACCACGTTCATGTACTTCGCGACGATGAACACGATGCTGGCCGCGGACACTGCCGCGAATCCGCCGATCAGCCAGAAATTAAAGGAGGCGCCCTGCGGCTGCCTCAGGAAGCCGAAGATCAGGGCGCCCAGTATGAGAGCCCGGCTGAGCCCGTACCGGATTATCCGCAACCGCTTCGTGAGCATCCTTCGGCCTTCAGCTATTCCGATTTGCCCGATAATGTTATATACCGGCCGATCGGAGCGCCGGGGCGCGCCAGAATGTCCGAGGCGGCTCGTAGCCTGGTCCCATGAGCAGCGAGACACCCAGGAACTGGCCCGGGTCCCCGGACCCCACGGCGGCACCGGCCACGCCGAGGTGCCGATCGGCGACTCGGTCGTCATGATGTACGGTCAGTCGTCGATGGCCTGGTAAGTGCCGGCCCAGAAGTCCCGGTACACGGCCGGCGGCATCGGCGAGGTCATCTCCCGCTGGGTCAGCAGCATCCCGATGAGTTCCTCGGCCGGATCGACGTAGAACGACGTGCCGGTTCCGCCGTTCCACCCGAACGACCCCGGCCCGGGCCCGAGGACGGTGCGCCGGGTGACCACGTTGAGGCCGAAGCCCCAGCCGCCCGCGCCGGCGAAGAACAGGTCGTTCTCGGCCCGCTGCGGCTCGGTCAGCTGGTCGGTGGTCATCACCTCGACCGACGGCCGGGACAGCAGCCGCCGCCCGCCGTAGCGACCCTGGTGCAGCATCATCGTGCCGAAGGCCAGCAGGTCGTCGGCGGTGGAGACCAGGCCGCCGCCCGCCGAGGGGAAGGCAGGCGGCTGGGCCCAGCGCGACTGCCGGGGGTCGTCGCTGAGCAGCAGCGAGCCGCTCCTGGGCCGGTAGGCGGCAGCCAGCCGGCCCAGCTTGTCCGCGGGCACGCTGAACCCGGTGTCGGACATGCCCAGCGGCGCGAACAGCCGCTCGGCCAGGACGTCGCCCAGCGGCTGGCCGCTGGCCCGGGCCATGAGCACGCCCAGGGCGTCGGCGGGCGTGTGGTACAGCCACTTCTCGCCCGGCTGGTAGAGCAGCGGCAGGCGGCCGAGCCGTTTCATCCACTCGTCCGGCTCGACCGGGGGGCTGTTCGGGCCCGGCTCCAGGCCGGCCTCGGCCATGGCCCGGCCGAGCGGATGGTCCGACATCATCGCGCCCAGGCCCATCCGGAACGTCAGCAGGTCCCGCACGGTGATCGGCCGCGCGGCGGGCACGGTGTCGTCCATCGGCCCGTCGGCATCGCGCAGGACCCGGCGGCCGGCCAGCTCGGGCAGCAGGTCGTCGACCGGATCCTCGAGCCGCAGGCGGCACTCCTCGACCAGCGCCATGGCCCCCGCGGCAGCGATGGGCTTGGAGACCGACGCGATCCGGAAGATCGTGTCGCGGGCCATGGGGCGCCCGGCGCCGCCGGCCTCGGTGGTGCCGATGACGACCGCGTGCGCCTGGCCGCGCCGGGCCACCAGCGCGACCAGCCCCGGCACCTGGCCGCTGTCAACGTGCCTGGCCAGCACCTCGCGCAGCCGCCCGAGCCGCGCCGCCGACAGACCCGATCCGCTCATCCCCGGCTCCTTCGCGTCCTGAATCCCGTCCCGCCGAACACCGTCCCGCCGAACACCGTCCCGCCGAACACCAAGGTAGACGGAAGGACGGGACGGGATTCATCGCCCCGCGAAGGCCCGCGCAGGCCCGGCCCGGGCCCGGCCTAGCCGTCGATGGACCAGGACTTGCCGTTCCAGTGCTCGAACAGCACGAAGGTGTTCGACGCGGTCTCGTCGCGGCCCACCGCCCAGCAATTACTGGCGCTCACGCAGGCCGCCCCGGCCAGCTCGGCCACGGTCGCGCCGACCGGGCTGGCTGCCGTGGCGGCCACCCACTTGGCCCCGGTCCAGCGCTGGGCCAGGACCTTGAACTTGCCCTTGGCCGAGTACATGCCGACCCCCACGCAGGCCGACGGGCTGGCGCAGGCGGCCGCGTCGAGCTGCGCGGAGCTGGCCCCGCCGGGCCTGGGCGTGGCGGTGCTGACCCACGCGTGCCCGGTCCAGCGCTGGGCCAGCGCGAACAGGTTGTTGCCGATGCCGACGGCCAGGCAGGCGGCCGGCCGGGCGCAGGCCGCCCCGACCAGCTCGCCGGACTTGCTGCTGGGCGTGCTGACGACCCGCCAGGACTTCCCGTTCCAGGCCTCGGTCAGCGAGCCGGAGTCGGCGCCGGGGAACGTGTAGCCGACGGCCCAGCACTCCTTCGCGCCGGCGCAGGCCAGGCCGTTGAGCACATTCGGCTTGGCCGGGTGCGGGCTGGGGCTGGCCGCCAGCGACCACTTCCGGCCGTTCCAGCGGTCGATGAGGGTGCGGTTGCCCGACGCGCCCGCGGCCCAGCAGGCCGTGGCGCTGCTGCACGCGGTGGCGAACAGGTAGGTCACCGAGGAACCCTTGGGCACCGGGACCGGCGTCACCGACCACCTGCGGCCGTTCCAGTGCTCGGCCGCCGCGCGCGGATTGTGGCTGCTGGTGTCGAACAGGCCAGCGGCGACGCAGTTCCTGGTGCTGGTGCAGGTCACGCTGTACAGCGTGCCGCCGTGTGCGCCGGCCGGCTCGGGCGTGGCCACCACCGACCACTTCTTGCCGTTCCACCGCTCGGCCAGGCTGTTGCCGGGGCCCTTGCGGGTGCCCAGGCGGCCGCCGACGGCCATGCAGTTCTTCGCGCTGGTGCAGGAGACGCCGGACAGGGTGCCGGCCGCGGCCGCCGTGACCACGGGCGGCCCGGCGACGGCCGCACCGGCCCCGCCGGCCAGGACCGGCGCGACGGCCAGCCCGGCCCCGCCCAGCATGACCCCTGCCCTGGCCGGCCACCTGATGTGATAAGCGCGGCCGGGCGCTGTCCCGGCCCTTTCCCTGCGCATGCCAAGCACCACAGATCACCTGCTCCCGCCCCGGGCCGGCTCCCCGCCGGCCGCACAGTCCACCCAGCAGTCCACCCAGCAATCCACCCAGCAATCCAGCGCAGCAATCCAGCGCAGCAATGCCGCCAATAACCCTTCCATTCAGGTCAGCGGCATTCCTCGCACACTGTGACAGGTTTTGCCAGGCCGCACCAGAGGGGACAGCGGGGCTAGGAGACCGTTAAAGCGCTGGTCCGGCCGGCGGCCGTCATGAGACGCTCGGGCGTGCCCCACACCGGCGTCCACCAGGGAAGCTACGAGTCAGCCGCGGCCCGCAGCCCGGTCCAGTACCGGGTGCTCACGCCGCCGGGCTGGACCGGCGGCGAGCGGCTGCCGCTGTTGCTGGTGCTGCACGGCGCGAACTCCTCGGCGGCCGCGCTGGAGGCCCAGCTTCCGCTGTACGAGCAGGGCTGGGCGGACGGCACCCTGCCGCCGCTGCTGGCCGCCTGCGCGAGCACGCCGACCGCCGGCGGGTTCTACATCGACCAGGCCGAAGGCGGCCGCTGGGAGTCGCTGGTGGCCAGGGAGTTCCCCGGCCACCTGGAGCGCGAGTTCGGCGCCGACCTGAGCCGGCTGCTGATCACCGGCGGGTCGATGGGCGGCTACGGGGCGCTGAAGATCGCCTTCAGCCAGCCGGACCGGTTCATCGCGGTGGCGGCGCTGGAGCCGGCCGTGTTCCCTGGCGAGACGGCGGATCAGGTCGGGCCGCGCAACACGCTCGGGGTGCTGCGCGAGCTGCTCTCCTCGATGCGGGACAGCCCGGCGGGCTACGCCGGCAGCCACGTGGTCGGCTGCCTGCGGGGCAACGCCGGCGCCATCCGGCGCAGCGACCTGGCCATCCTGGTCGAGTGCGGCGACGAGGACTGCTTCAGCCTGATGGACGGCGCCGAGTACCTGCACCGGGTGCTGTGGAATCTCGACATCAGCCACGAGTACCACCTGGTCCGCGGCGCCGACCACGTCGGCCCGCAGATGGCGGATCGCCAGGCCGGCATTCTTTTGTTCGTTGGCCAGGCCCTGAAGCGCGCCGAGCAGCGCGCGGCGGGCACGGGCGGAGCGGAGGTGCCCGCCGAGTTCCGGGCCTGGCTGGAGGCGGGCGCGACGGGCAGCCCGCCGCCGGTCGATTTCAGCTCGGCCGCCGGGCCGGCCGTGCTGCGGCTGATGACCGAGCCGGAACGGCGGGCCGCGGCCGGGCTCGACCCGACCGTGACCCGCCGCTACGGGGTGCTGCCCTCGCCCTGAGCCCGGGTCCTATCCGGCGATCATGAACTCGTCGACGCGCAGCGGCCGGCTCACGATGCGCACGTCGCCGATCCAGCCGTTGAAGACCTGGCTGACCGAGCCGCCGTACTCGTAGCCGCCGAGCGCCCAGGCAGGGCGAGCTGGGTCAGGCCGACGGCCCTGGTGGGCGGGTTGTCCACGGTCTCGCAGCCCTCCACGTACATCACGGTCTGGCTGCCGTCGTTGACCACGGCCAGGTGCCACCAGTTGTCCTGCGGCAGGCCCTGGCCCAGGTGAGCACGTTGCCGGCGCTGCCGGGGACGGTGACCAGCGAGCTGAAGTCGTTGCCGTGCCCGGTCCGGTCCGCGACGGCCCGCCCGGCGGTGAACGGGCTGCCGTCGGCGCCGCCGTGGTCGAACCGCCAGCAGGCCAGGGTGCCGGGGATCAGCATCTTCCTGGCCGGCCGGGCGGGCCGCGTCCGGACCGGGTCGAAGCCGGAGAACCGCTGCCGGAAGTCGATCGACATCGAGAAGTAGTCGGTCGGCGTGGTGATCCGCGACTCCCGGGCGGCCAGCGCGTTGCGCTCGGCCTCGGGCTGGTCCAGGATCCACGGCGCGATCGTCTCCACGTCGATCGTGTTCCTGCCCAGGTCGAAGTGGTACAGCCGGATCATCTCCGCGCCGCCGTAGTAGCGGTTCTGGTAGTTGGTGATGTGCACGCGGACGTCGTTGCCCTGGGCGTTCTTGAGCGTGGTGCGCCCCGGCGGCCAGTAGTGCCCGTTGAGGGTCAGGAAGATCTGGTCGTTGTCGTTGATCAGGTTGTCCCAGACCTGCTGGCCGTAGCTGGACAGCTCGGCATCGTTCTCCGGGTCGCCGTACTGGTACGGGAACACGTCATCGCTGTAGGTCGGGGTCGCGATCTCGTGCGTGGTCAGGATGACCGGCGTCTTCGGGTGGTCCTTGATGACCTGGCTGGCCCGGGCGAAGCCCTCGGCCGAGCAGCGCCAGTCCAGGGCCAGCACCAGCCACTCGCGGCCGGCCGCGGTGAACTTGTGCGCGGTGTTGTAGCCGCCGTTGTCGCAGCCGACGAACGACGGCGCGTCCCTGGACCGCTGCGGGCCCATGGTGCCCAGGTCGGGCGTGGGGCCGCGCTGGTCGTCGGTGCCGGAGTTGATGTCGTGGTTGCCGGCCAGGACGCTGTAGGCGACCCGGTTCTGGTCCAGGTCGTCGAAGACCGGCCCGACATGCTCGAACTCCGCGGCCAGCCCGTCCCCGGTGAGATCGCCGAGGTGGTGCCCGCCGCGCCGAGGGCCGCCGCCCCGCCCCCGCGAGCCCGGCGTTGCGCATGAACGCGCGGCGGCTCGTGCCCGTGGTGCTGTCGTCCTGCTGGCTCTGGCGATCCATGGGCCTTCCAGGTGCTCGGTGCTTGGGTGACGCTGATGAGGTTGATGACGCTGGCGACGGCACGGGACTGTACGGGCGACCTGCCAATAAGGGTCGAACGCGACATGAAC
>JBOHCO010001069.1:0-2643 GCA_050698895.1 Streptosporangiaceae bacterium | reverse complement strand
CGCCGCGGCCGCCCGGCCGCGGGTCCCGCCGCCCCGGCCGGGCCCGCCGGCCGGTGCAGGTCGGCCGGGATCGTCACCGCCAGGCGCTTACCGCCGACCTCGACCGTGATCGTCTCCCGCGCCGCGGCTTCACCCGCATCAGTAACAACGGGCTCGTACGGCGGGATCTCGTTCCGGAACTCCGTCTCGATCCAGCGCGTATGCACCCCGAACACCGGGCCCGCGAAGGCCGGATCCTCGACCACGGCGCGGTGGAACGGCAGCACCGTGGGCATGCCCTCGACCTGAAACTCGGCCAGCGCCCGGCGGGCCCGCTCCAGCGCCTCGGTCCTGGTCGCCCCGGTCACGATCAGCTTGGCGATCAGCGAGTCGAAGGCCTGCGGCACCGTCATCCCGGCCGCGTAGCCCGCGTCCAGCCGGACCCCCGGCCCGGACGGCGGCCGCCAGGCGGTGATCGTGCCCGGCGCGGGCAGGAAGTTGCGCCCCGGGTCCTCGGCGTTGATCCGGAACTCGATCGAGTGCCCGCGCTGCTCCGGGTCGGCGAAGTCCAGGGCCTCCCCGTCGGCGATGCGGAACATCTGGCGGACCAGGTCGATCCCGCTGACCTCCTCGGTCACCGGGTGCTCCACCTGGAGCCGGGTATTCACCTCCAGGAACGACACCGTCCCGTCCTGGCCGATGAGGAACTCGCAGGTGCCCGCGCCGACGTAGCCCGCCGCGCGCAGGATCGCCGCCGAGGACTCGCGCAGCAGCTTGTCCTGCTCGGCGGTCAGGAACGGCGCCGGCGCCTCCTCGACCAGCTTCTGGTGCCGCCGCTGGAGCGAGCAGTCCCTGGTGGACACGATCACCACGCTGCCGTGGGCGTCGGCCAGGCACTGCGTCTCCACGTGCCGGGGCCGGTCCAGGTAGCGCTCCACGAAGCACTCGCCGCGCCCGAACGCGGCCACCGCCTCGCGGACCGCCGACTCGAACTGGGCGGTGATCTCCTCCGCCGTCCGGGCCACCCGCAGGCCCCGGCCGCCGCCGCCGAACGCCGCCTTGATCGCGATCGGCAGCCCGTACTCGGCCGCGAACGCCGCCGCCTCCTCGGCGCTGGCCACCGGCCCGTCCGTGCCCGGCGCCAGTGGCGCCCCGACCGACTTGGCGATGTGCCGGGCGCTGACCTTGTCGCCCAGCGCGTCGATGGCCTCCGGAGGCGGCCCGATCCAGGTCAGCCCGGCCGCGATGACCTCGCGGGCGAACTCCGCGTTCTCGGCCAGGAAGCCGTAGCCCGGGTGCACCGCGTCCGCCCCCGAGTCGGCGGCCGCCTTGAGGATCTTGCGGATGTCGAGGTAGCTCTCGGCCGCCGTCTGGCCGCCCAGCGCGAGCGCCTCGTCCGCCATCTGCGCGTGCAGCGCGTCGAGGTCCTGCTCACCGTAGACGGCGACGCTGGCCAGGCCGGCATCACGGCACGCTCGTATGATCCGGACGGCGATCTCGCCGCGGTTGGCGATGAGCACCTTGCGCACGGCCACGACTCCTCTCATCTGGCCCGGGGACGGCCAGTCGGCCCCGGCCGGCTCGCGCACCGCCCAGCCGGCGACGGGGCATGGCCAGGAGTTTAGTGAGCCGCGCCGGGGCGGTGCCTCCTGGCCATCCGGACCGTCCCCGGCCGGGCATAACATCACCAGGTGCCCGAACTGCTGCTGCTGTCCAGCTCCACCAGCCCGGGAATGGGTTTCCTGGAGCACGCCCGCGGCCAGATCTCGCGGCTGATCCCGCCCGGCCGGCAGATGTTGTTCGTGCCCTACGCCTCAGCCGATCACGATGGCTACACCGAGGTCATGGCGGCCGCGCTGGCGCCCGTGTCGATCCAGGTCACCGGCGCCCACCGGGCCGGGGCGCCGGCCAGCGCCCTGGCCGCCGCCGATGCCGTGTTCGTCGGCGGGGGGAACTCCTTCCGGCTGCTGCGCACCATCCAGGACACCGGCCTGGGCGCGGCGATCGCCGAGCGGGTCCGGGCCGGGCTGCCCTACCTCGGCTCTAGCGCCGGGACCAACATGGCCTGCCCCACCCTGCGCACCACCAACGACATGCCGATCACCCAGCCCGCGTCGTTCGCCGCGCTCGGCCTGATCCCGTTCCAGATCAACCCGCATTATCTCGACCCCGACCCGGCCAGCACCCACCAGGGCGAGACCCGCCAGCGGCGGATCGAGGAGTTCCTCGAGGACAACGACGTGCCCGTGCTCGGCCTGCGCGAGGGCTCGTGGCTGCAGGTCAGCGGCGGCCTGGCCCGCACTGGCAGCAACACCGGGCCCGGCTCTTCACCCGCGCCGCCGAGCCTCGCGAGCTGCCGCCCGGCTCGGACGTGAGCGACCTGCTCGCTACCCGCCCCCGCTTCGACGTCGGCCCGGCCTGAGCCCCGCCCGCCACATCCACGGCTGATCGCGGCCCATTCTGTCAGGTCTTCTTGACAACACGGCCGGTGTCAGGAGATCCTGACATCATGAGCGCAGAGAACACTCCGGCCGTGCTGGCCGGGCAAGTCACCAGCTCCGACCCGGCGGTCGGGCTGCGGGCCGTGGTCTCGCTCCGGCGCCTGCTGGAGGAACTGGAGCGGCTGCACGTGGACAACGCCCGCGACCGGGGCTGGTCGTGGCA
>JBOHCO010001068.1:0-2096 GCA_050698895.1 Streptosporangiaceae bacterium | reverse complement strand
GCCCATCACCGCCCTCGACGGGCCCCCGCCACCGGCCGGCCACCCTCTCCTGGCCGCCCTCACCCGCGCCGCCGCCCGCGCCCTGGCCCGCCTCCAGCACGAGATCGACAGCACCGAACCCGGCACTAGCCAGCCCGCCACCAGCCCGCCCGCCACCAGCCCGCCCGCCACCAGCCAGCCCGGCACCGGCCAGCCCGGCACCGGCCAGTCCGACCCCTGGCAGGCCGCCGCCAGCCCGGACGACTGCAGGCACCACGCCGCCACCGCTGGGTACCGGCCCACCACCGCCATCCGGGACTACGTCACCGCCCGCGACCAGACCTGCCGCTACCCCTGCTGCCGCCAGCCCGCCTGGCACGCCGACCTCGACCACACCCGAGCGTGGCATAGAGGCGGCCGGACCTGCCCGTGCAATCTCGGCGCCCTGTGCCGCACCCACCACATCCTCAAGCAACTCCAGGGCTGGACCCTGACCCAGCCCCGCCCCGGCACCTTCCAGTGGACCACCCCCGCCGGCCGCACCCACACACGCGAACCCGACATCCACCCCAGCTAACACAGGGGCTTCATGGACAACGGCAGGGCATAACCGTTGATCTGGCAACACCAGGGATATCCGGAAATGCCATGGCCAGCCCGATACGCTGGCGAGCCAATGAGCCGAGGTCGCGATGTGCTGGCGTTTCTTGCCGCAGCAGTCGCCGCCTCCTTCGACACATCCCCTATCGGAGCAAAGTAAACAGATGACCCGTACAATGTACGACTCGGTGGACTGGCAGAAGATACCCTCGAACGCCAAGATGGTCGCCGGATATGTGGACGGCGCCTTTGCGTGGCCAGCGGAGGCATGGGCCAGGTTCCCCAAAGCCGCGCACGTGCGTATCTCAGTCATCCCGCCTGGGGACCCCAAGGACGCCGGCGTGCTCGACGTGGAGTCGGGCGCGGCGAGCGTGGACGACGCGCCGGCGTTCATCCGGGACCGCCGCCGGAACAAGAAGCGCGCGGTCATTTACGTGGAACGGTCGCTGGTGGCCGACATCCGCAAGGCGTGCACCGGCCTGGACTACGGCCTGTGGGTCGCCGACTGGACCGGCAAGCCGCACAAGCTGGCCGACATGAACAAGGTCGTGGCGGTCCAGTGGAGTGGCGGGGTGGACGTGCCCTACGACATCAGCGAAGTGTTCGACCGCACGTGGCACCCGCAAGGGGTGGCCAAGGCTCAGGAGCGGCTGGGGCTCATCCCGGCGTCATGATCAGGGCGTCATAGTCAGGGCGTCATAATCAGGCAGTTGCTGCTGGCCGTGGTGACGAGGCGGTTCGCGCTGTCGTGCACCTCGACGGCGGCCAGGGCCATGCGCCGGCCGGACCGGACGACTTTGCCGGTCACGGTCAGGGTGCCGCTGTCGAGGGTGACCGGTCGCAGGTAGTTCACGGTGATGTCGACCGAGGTGTAGGCGACGCCGGCCGCGAGGGTGGTGTGAACGGCGCACCCGGCGGCGGAGTCGGCCAGGGTGCACACGAGGCCGCCGTGCACGACGCCGATGGGGTTATAGACGGACTCGTCGGGCTCGCACTCGAAAACGACGAGCCCGTGGTCGGCCTCGCGCAGCCGCATGTTCAGGAGCTGGGCGATGGGCGGGGGCGGAACCTCGCCGGCGGCGACGGCCCGCATGAACTCCAGGCCGGACCGCCCGGCGGCGCCGCCAGCGGTGATGGCGGGGTCGTACCAGGTAACGGTCTTGGACCGGGCCTCGCCCCAGCCGGGCGGCGCCGCGTCGGTGCCCTCGTCGTGGTCGCTGCGCTCAGTGTGCTCGGCAGCCCGGGAATCGGCGGACACTATCGAACTCCTTCAACGGCAGACGACGCGGACCCCGCGGACGACGCGGACCCCGCAGACGACGCGGACCCCGCAGACGACGCAGCCCCCGCGGACGACGCAGCCCCGGCAGACGACCCGGACGGCACCGACGCTGCCGCCACCGCCGGCGGCCCAGCCGGAGCGGCCCGACCAGTGAGCAGGCCGGCGGCGACCACCGCGGCGCCGGCGAAGAACGCCACGATCAGCTCGAGCGCGTGCTGATAAGTCACGATGGGGT
>JBOHCO010001067.1:0-1168 GCA_050698895.1 Streptosporangiaceae bacterium | reverse complement strand
CTCTGGAAGGGGCCGGGCGACATGGGGGCGGTGTTCGTGGGGATCGTGCGCGAATTCGAGCATGCCAGAAACGCCCTCCTACGCGGGATCGGGGCGGTGAGGCGTCGAGGGTAATCACAGGGAGCGTCGGATCCAGTCCATTCAGAGGCCGGGCCGCGATGAGCGCCACGGCCACGGCCATCACAGTCACAACGCTGGCCGCCGGGGGTCCGCGCCGACACTTGGACGCCTAGCTGGCGTGCCAGAAGAAATGACGGGCCTCCCCTGGGCCAGGCTCCGTTCAAGTCGGCCGTGATCTTCGTTTGATCAACGATCTATCGTTCCGTTGCATGGTCTCCAGCATGGATGCAGACGTAAGGAGCCCTCACTGTCCGGGACTTGCTGCGCCTGAGCGCCTCGAATCGTCACCGAGTTGAATGATCGGGGTGTCCTGCGGTCACGGATCGCGAGCCCCGGGTCAAATGTCGGCTCATTGATCCGCGTCGCCGGCGCAGCGAGACCTTCTCACCGTTTCGTGGCTGGGATTTCGACGCCGGTGTCTTCGTGATCTTTGATTGCTATACCTACGACGTGCTCCTGGCTGTCGAGATCCTGGTGGCGGCGGTAAAGGCCGTCGCGCAGGAATCGGCATGGGTCAGGGCCCACCGGGTCAGCGTCCGCCAGATCTCGGGCTAGCTCGAAGGAGCCCGTGATGTCACAGACCTTATCCGCCGCGCGCTTGACGACCCGGGTGAGTGACCGCTGAGTACGGCGAGGTCGCCTTTCCCGGCCCGGACCCGGCATTCCGCCCAGCCGCAACCTAGCCTGGGTACGACATGATCCCGTAGAACTAGCGGGCTCTGTCGACGCAAACACTACTGGATCATGAAACACCGCCAGCCGATCCTCAGCTCCGTGGCCGACGGGGCTAGTGGGGCGGATGGGGCCGGTGCTGGCCAGCCTGGGCGGGCTGGCTGCTGCCGGGCTGGCCGGGGTCGGCGGGCTGGCTGCTGCCGGGCTGGATGGGTGGACGGAGTGATCGGCGCCGGGCTGGTCAGCGGGCGGACAGGGCGCCGCCGTTGACGTGCAGCACCTGGGCCGTGATGTGGCTGGCCGCCGGCGAGGCCAGGAACAGCACGGTGCCGGCGATGTCGGACGGGTTGCCGGCCCGGCCGGTGAACGTCTGGCC
>JBOHCO010001066.1:0-1789 GCA_050698895.1 Streptosporangiaceae bacterium | reverse complement strand
TCCGAGCTGACCCCGCGCGAGCTGGAGGTGCTGCGGCTGCTGGCCCGCGGCCTGAGCAACGCCGAGCTGGCCGCCCAGCTCACGCTCAGCGAGGCGACGGTCAAGACCCACGTGGCCCGGATCCTGGGCAAGCTCCAGCTCCGCGACCGGGTCCAAGCCGTCGTCCTGGCCTACGAGACGGGCCTGGCCGCCCCCGCCCGCGGCACCTCCTAGGCCGGAGTTCGGCACAGTAGTTCGGCGCGCTACAAGGCGCTACACTAGCAACATGAGTCAGCCCCTGAGCGTCCGCCTGCCCGACGCGACCCTCCAGCGCCTCGGCAGCCGAGCCCGGCGCGTGCACCTCCCGCCGCGGACGCTGGCCCAGCGGTACGTGGAGGAAGGGCTTCGGATGGATGAGCACCCGCTGGTCCGGTTCGCCGAGGGACCAGCCGGCCGCCGCGCCCGGCTGCTCGGGACGGGCAAGGACGTCTGGGAAGTGATCGCGGCGGTTCGCGACAATGACGGCGACGCTGCGGAGACGGCACGCTACCTGGAGCTGCCGCTCGGCCTGGTCCAGGCCGCCGTTACCTACTACGGGGCCTACCCGGACGAGGTCGATCAGTGGATCGACCTCAACGCGGAAGAGGCCGCCGAGGCGCACGCGGCCTTTTCCGCCGGGCAGGCCGCTATCCGGCCGTGAAGCTCCTGCTGGACGAGATGCTGTCCCCGGCCATCGGGCGCGCGCTGCGGGAGCGGGGCCACGATGTCGAGGCCGTGGCCGGTCACCCAGACCGCGCTGCCCTGCCGGACCCCGAGGTCATGGAACTGGCCAGGACCGAGCACCGCGCCGTTGTCACCAATAACCTCCGGGACTACCGGCCGCTGCATAATGATGCGATCGCGCCGGGCGGGCCGGGTCACTTCGGCATGATCTTCATGCCGGGCAGCTACCGTCGCACCCGAGCCGACCTGGGACGCATAATCGCCGCGCTGGAGGCCATGCTGGCGCAGTATCCAGGCGAGTCCGATCTCGCCAACGGCGAGGCCTGGCTCTAGCGCGGCTAGCGGCCGGCGGCGTAGCCCTGCATGCCGCGGGGGTTGGCGCCGGCGTACAGGAAGCCGCCGGACCGGCTGACCGCGCTGACCCGGCCCAGCGACCAGGGGCCCGGCACGCTCACCTGGTGGCCGCGCCGCCGCAGGTCGGCGATGACCTGCTCGCGGTGGCGCGACTCGACGGCCAGCGAGCGGGGCTGGGATCCGCGCGGGTAGAACGACGACGGGAAGTGGTCGGTCGAGAAAGCCGGGAAGTCGATGGCCTCCTGGAGGTTCATGCCGAACACGGCGTGGTTCAGGAACACGGCCAGGGTCCACTGGTCCTGCTGGTCGCCGCCGGGGGTGCCGAAGGCCAGGTAGGCCTGGCCGTCGCGCAGGGCCAGGCTCGGCGACAGGGTGGTGCGGGGGCGGCGGCCGGGGGCCAGGGAGCTGGCGAAGCCGGGGGTCAGGCTGAACATCTGGCCCCGGGTGCCGAGGCAGAAGCCGAGGCCGGGCACGACCGGCGAGCTCTGCAGCCAGCCGCCGCTGGGGGTGGCGGACACGAGGTTGCCGAACCGGTCGGCCACGTCGAGGTGGCAGGTGTCGCCGAGGCCGAGCTCGGGCGCGGAGACCTCGCCGGCCAGCGCCACGGTCGGCTCGCCCACCCCGGCGCCGCCGGCGTGGCCGTTGGCCGCGCCGTCCGGGCCGAAGGCGGCCAGGGCGTAACCGGGCAGCCGGCCGGGCTCGCCGGCCGGGGCGCCGGGCACCAGCCCGGCGG
>JBOHCO010001065.1:0-2231 GCA_050698895.1 Streptosporangiaceae bacterium | reverse complement strand
GTCAGCAGTTCGGATCATCCGGTCTATGGCACGGACGATCCGAACTGCTCTCTTAACTGTGGCTGGGGCGGACGGCGCGCGTGGCGATGTAGCCCGGCATGTACTGGGCCGTGGCGCCGGCGTGGTGCGGGGCCTCGGTCAGGTGGGTGAGCACCAAGCCCGCCGCCATCTGCCCGCCGAGCTGCTCGGTCAGGGAGTGGCTGTACTCGATGGGCCCGTCGCCGAACGCCTGCTGCCGCTCGTCCTCGTCCAGGTCGAGGGTGGAGTACGGGATCTGGTGCCGGACCACCAGCTCACCGCGGTCCACCGCGGCCTGGTCGAAGATGAACACGTCCGGGTTCATGAACCCGGTCAGCAGGATGCCGCCGGGCCGCAGGACCCGGAACGACTCGCGCCAGACGGGCGCCAGGTCGGGGCAGAACACGTTCGAGACCGGGTTGAATACGACGTCGAAGCTGGCGTCGCCGAGCGCGCTGAGGTCGCGCATGTCGCCGAGGACGGTGCGGATGGCCAGGCCCTCGCGGGCGGCCACCTCCTCGTCCCGGCCGAGCTGGCGGGGCGAGTTGTCCAGTACGGTCACGGTCGCGCCCGCCGCGGCCAGCACCGGCCCCTGCTGCCCGCCGCCGGAGGCCAGGCACAGCACGTCGGCGCCGGCCAGGCCGGCCGGGAACCAGCCGCGCGGCACGGGCTCGTAGCCGATGAGCACGACCGACCAGTCACCAGCCCGCGCCCGGGCGATGACGTCGGGCCCGACGGGGCGGGTCCACTCGTTGTCGCTGTCGACCTCGCGGTCCCAGGCGGCCCGGTTGTGCGCGACGGGATCAGGGGCTTGTGTCACGCCCGGCAGCATAGGCCGTCGCCAGCGGCCCGGCTCGGCCCGGCTACCGGAAGCTGGCCGACCCGCGGGCGCACGATCCCGGGCCGGACTTATTCCAGGCCGGGCACGGCCACGCCCAGGCCGAGGATGGCCCGCTCGGGCACGCCCGACTCGGCGATCACCGACTCGACGCCTTCCGCGATGCGGTTGACCGCGTAGCCGGGGTCGAGCACGGTCGTCATGCCGGTCACCGAGGTGTACCGGGCCCGCATTCGTCACGTTGATCGTCGAGCTGATGTCGTACACGCCCGGCGTGAACAGCAGGTTGTCCCCGGCGGCCAGGGCCGCGTTGATCTGCGCCACCGTGCTGCTCGGCTGGACCACGAAGAACGTGCTCAGCGCCAGCGACGTGCCCGGCGTGTTGCCGTGGACGTTAAGCCAGAACTCCTCGCATGCCTGATCATGTCCTGCAGCCACCCTTCCCGGAGGTGCGCCAGGTGCCCCGCTGGCGGGCGCCGCGCACGCGCGCCAGGGTTTGTCCAAGGCTTAAGTTAACTTGTAAATGACATTACGCCGCCGGGCCCGGCTGACTGAGCCCGTCGTTCCGCCGCCTGCGCGTCACCCGGTCCGATTGACTGATGGCTGCGCGTGAGCACCGTGAGCACCAGGGCGGGAGGCGGGAATGCCGAGGCGCAGGCAGCCATCGCTGCACGAGTTGGTCACCGCGCTGTGCGCGCCGACCGTCGCGCTCAGCGAGGCCAGCGGGCAGATCCGGCCGGGCGTCGGCTCGCGCGGCGGCTCGCGAAGCGGTGCCCAGGGTGTATTGCACGCCGACTGCCGGGTGCTGTCCGCGGCCATGCTGGAAGTGGGCGGCGCCGAGCCCGAGCCGCTCAGCTCCGGGCTGCTCGACGCCGGCCGGGCCCTGTTTATTGGCCTGGTCCGCGACCTCGGCGACGACGGTGCCGACCCCACCGTCCGGATCGAGCGCGAGCGGCTGGTCAGTCCCGGCCGCGTGCGCGAGCACATCCGGATCTCCTCGTCCGCCGCGGTGCCCCTGACCACCGAGCTGACCCTGCGCGTGGCCGCCGACCTGGCCAGCATCGGCGAAATCAAGACCGGGCAGCCGCGGCCTTCATCTCCGATCGAGATATTCATCGATAACTGGGCCGTGCCCAGGACCGCCGCCCGCGAGCTGGCCGCCGCCGGTGCCGGTCCCGAGGCCGGCCCGGTGCTGACCTGGGGCGGAGGCCCGATCCAGGTCCGGCTGACCGCACCCGGCGCGACCGCCGCGCCGAGCCCGGACGGTGCGGCCCGGCTCACCTGGCCGGTCCGGCTGGCCCCCCGCGGCCGGCTCGAGGTGGCCTGGGAGCTGGCCGTCTCCGACCCGGCCGCGGTCGTCGGCCCGCCGCCCGGC
>JBOHCO010001064.1:0-4521 GCA_050698895.1 Streptosporangiaceae bacterium | reverse complement strand
GCGCTGGCCGCCGCGCCGGCGGGCCGCCCGGTGCGGCACGCCGCGGTCATGCAGGACCCGCTGGCCGGGCCGGGGCGCGGCCAGCCGGGCGTACCCGGCACGGCGACGGGTCGGCCCCTGGACGGCACGCCCGCGGGCGGGCTCGCGGTCTATACCACCCCCGACCCCACGGCAGCCGGATCCGCCGCCTACGCCTACAGTCCGGCCACGCTGGCCGGCGCGCCGGCTGTCCTGGTGACCGGGCCGGACGGCCGCCGGTACCGGATGACGGCAACACTGAACCAGAGCACACCGCCGGCGCAGTGGTGGCGGGCCCCACTGCCACACGGACCGGCGGGCATCTACCAGGTTCGGATCACCGGTAACACGGCCGCGGGCGCGAAGGTGACCGGGAACTCGGCGTATGAGGTGGTGAGCACCAGGCCGTCCGGTCCCGCCGGCCCGCGCTGGTCGCCGGCCGGGCCGGGCGTGAACGGCGGCCTGTTCGCCGTCGATCCCGGCCATCCGCGCTCCATGTACCTGGCCTCCGGCCTGGCCGCCGAGCTGTTCGCCAGCCGTGACGGCGGGCACAGCTGGCGGATGGAGCGCACCCTGCCGGTCGCGGGCGGCTACCCGACGGCGCTGCTGGTGCTGCCGGGACGGGCCGCCCGGCTGGTGCTGGCCATCAACGGCGGCAACGGCTTCTACACCGACGACCCCACCTATACCGGCAAGGTGCTGGAGAGCTGCGACGGCGGCGCGCACTGGCGCGACCTCGGGCTGCCTGACTCGTTCGTCGACACCGTGGTGGCCACCCCCGATGGCTCGACGCTGGCCGCGGTGACCACGGACGGCATCGAGGTCACCCACGATCAGGGTGCGCACTGGACGCACCTGGACGTGCCGTGGAGTTCCGGTGCCTACTCCGAGGCGTCGCTGGTCGGCGGAGATCTCTACGTCGCCACGCTGTCCGGGCTGTACGTCGTGCGCGACATCGCGGGCGACCCGGCCGCGCCCGTGCTGGCCTTCACCCCGCCGGACCAGACCTCGGCATGGGTAGTGGGCGTTGCCGGCGACGCGCAGACGGTCTACGCCGCGGGCTGGCGGGGCGGCATCTACGCCTCGCACGACGGCGGCGTGACGTGGACGCACGTCTACGACGCGCCCGGCCAGATGCTCATGTTCCAGGACGTCAACGGCACGGTCTACGGGGCGGCCAGCAACACCATCGTGGTCGGCACCCACGGCGGCGCGAGCTGGACGACCTGGCCGGAGCCGGTCAGCAACATCTACAACCAGGATGTCGTCGCGGCCGGCGACACGCTCTACCTGGGTACCTGGGACACCGGGGTGTTCTCGACCAGCGACCAGGGTCAGCATTACCGGTGGCTCGGCGGGGTTCCGGATGTCAACGCCTACGGGGTGGCGGTGGCCAAGGGCCCGGGCGGCGGCGAGATCATCGCCGGCACCGACTCGAACACCTACCGGGCGCAGGCGGCCGTGGCCGCCACCGGCAGCCCGGCCGCGTGGGGGCCGCCCTCCCCGCCCGTCGCGGTCGGCGGGATAACCCCGCTGGTCGCCGCCAGCCCGGACCACTCGGTCATCTACAAGGTGCGCAACGGGCCAAGGTTCGGCACCTACACGCTCTACGTCAGCCGCGACGCCGGCGCGACCTGGAAGCAGCTCGGGGCGACCCAGTACGGCAGCGCCGGCGCGCTGCTCGTCGATCCCGCCGACCCGCGGGAGCTGTTCGTCACCGGCAGCAGCAACATCACCGGCTCGGCCATGATGATGAGCGCGGACGCCGGCGCGACCTGGTCGACCTTCACGATGCCGGCGCCGATCACCGCCATGGCCGGCGACCCGTCCAATCCGCGCCGGCTGTGGCTGGGCGGCCCTGACGGCCTCTGGATGTCAGCCCAGCGCGGCCGCAAGGCGGTCCGGCTCCAGCAGCGCCCGGTGACCGCGATCGCGGCGCTGTCCTCGGACCGGATCGTGGTGGGCGGCTACGGGCTGGCCGTCAGCTCTGACGGCGGGGCGACGTTCCGCCCGGCCCGGCTGCCCGATCTCGACCTGTCGGTGTCCGCGCTGGCCGTTTCGCCCGCCCGCCCGGACACCCTCTACGCCGCGACGGGCGCGTTCCACGACGCGGGGTTCCTCAAGGGCGGCCACGGCGTGTACCGGAGCACCGACGGCGGCCGCACCTGGCAGCCGTTCGCGGCCGGCCTGACCGACCTCGACGTCCTGTCCCTGGCCTTCTCCCCGGACGGGCGCACTCTGTACGCGGGCATCCAGCGCGGCGGCGTAGCGGATATCCCGCTCACCGGCGAGCACGGTGTCCGCTAGCCGGACATCAGTCCGGGCTGCGCTTCACCGCGGCCTGCTCCTGGTGGATCAGC
Source organism: Streptosporangiaceae bacterium (assembly GCA_050698895.1). Classification (GTDB taxonomy): domain Bacteria; phylum Actinomycetota; class Actinomycetes; order Streptosporangiales; family Streptosporangiaceae; genus DASUBV01. The sequence continues at coordinate 2,143 of JBOHCO010001064.1, read as the reverse complement.
CAGGTCGAGCGGTGGCTCGCCGGGCTGCGGCGGCGCTGCCCCGGCCGCGGCGTGTTCTGCTCCCTCGGCGAGCTCACCACCACCCTCGACGACTGGATCAGGCTGCGGGACGAAGGCGCCCGGCCGTTCACCCGGGCCAGGACACCCGGCCAGACCCTCGACCGCACCTGCCGCTACTGCTCGCGCACCTAGTAATACCTCGTAGTGGTTTGAGGGTTGATCACCAAGACGTCCTCCTGGTGTGATGACGGGCTTGGTATCCCAGCGCACGAGGAGGACGTCCGTGGACCAGGGTAACAATGGCCTGTCGCGGGGTGACCGCAGCCGTAACGCCAGGCTGGCGGCGTTGCGGGCGGTGCTGCCGCGTGATCACGCGGTCCTGGGCATTGACCTGGCCCAGTCGCGGCAGGCGGCTGTCCTCGCCGATCATGATTCCCGGGTGCTGGCGCGGTGGCGGCCCCGCTGCTCGCCGTGACAGCTGGGTGAGCTGCTGGACCGGGCGGCGCGCAAGGCGCTGGCGGCGGGGTTTGCGGGGATCACGGTGGCGTGCGAGCCGACCGGGCACCGGTGGATGGTGATCTCTCAGCTGGCCGCCGAGCGGGGTATCCCGGCGGTGTGCGTGCAGCCGCTGGTGGTGGCCCGGGCCCGGGAGGCCGAGGACTACACCCGCGGTAAGAGCGATGACCGGGACGCGGTGCTGATCGCCCGGCTGGCCGCCCAGCTGCACTGCTACCTGCCCGAGCAGGCCGGCCAGCAGTGGGCGCGGCTGCGTCATCTGGGTGCCCGCCGGTCCCGGCTGATCGAGTCGGCGACCGCGTGCGGCCAGCAGCTGCGGGACCTGCTGGAAGTCGCCTGGCCGGCGGTGCTGACGGCGGCGGCGGATCCGCTGGGGTCGGCGACGTGGCTGGCGTCCCTGTCGGCAGCGCTGGAGCGCTGTGACGGTGACCTGGGCGCAGTGCGGGATATGGGCCGTGATGGCGTCATCGCGGCCGCCCGCGTCCGGCTCGGCAGCTTCGGTGCCCGGCGGATCTGCCAGCGGATCGCCGCCGCGGTCTATGCGGCGCTGGCCGACCCGGCCGGGGTAGCCGCTCAGCGGCCAGGCGCGCTGGAACGCGCCTTCGCGGTGCTCGGCGACTGGATCACGGTCCGCGGCGAGCTGGCCGAGGTCAATGCCCGGATGCTGCAGGCCCTGGACGCGATGGGAGTGCTGGCGGTGGCCGGATCGATACCGGGGGTGTCGGCGCTGCAGGTCGCCGCGATCCTGGCCGAGACCGGTGACCCGGCCCGGTTCGCCACCGCCCGCGCCGTGGTCAAGCACGCCGGCCTGGCGCCGAGCGAGAACTCCAGCGGTAACCACGCCGGCGAGGCGGTCATCTCCCGCCGCGGCCGGCCCGCGCTGCGGCTGGCCGCCTGGCGGGCCGTATGGGGCGCGCTGCGCCACAACCAGATCTACGCCGCCCGGTACGAGCAGCTGACCAGGCGCACCCGGGACCCGCTCACCGATCAGCAGGCCCGCGCAGCGATCGCCGCCGCGCTGCTCCGCCAGATCCACGCCATCATCACCCGCGGTGTTCCCTGGGACGCTGACATCGCCGCCGGGCGCTGCCGCCCCGGCCAGGAGGTGAACGCCGCCGCGTGACCACCGTGGGCACGCACCCACGGTCAGGGGCCAAGCTCGCATCCCCCTCGGGCCAAACCCGTTTCTGAGCGTGAGCAGCCCCGCCCCCTCCGCAAGCTCGGATGAAGGCTGTCGGGACGCCCAAGCCCGCTTGGAAGCTAGGTAGAGCCGGAGGACCAGGCCACGGCACCCCGTGACCAGCACGCCCACCCCTGCCAGGAACTCCAGCCCGCCAGCCGACGGCCGACGGGCCAGCCAGGCACGCCCAGCCACCGGAAAGACCCGCTTGACAATTACCCGCATAGGCTGCTCAGAACCGGCTCACTAGGTGGGGTAGGCGTCGGGTGTGGTGGTGTAGGTGCGTCCGGCTGGGGTGGTGAGCTGGAAGTGGCCGGGCCTGGGCTGGGTGAGGGTCCAGCCGGGGAGTTGCTTGATCTTGTGGTGGGTGCGGCAGTGGCCGCCGAGGTTGCATTCGCAGGTGAGGCCGCCTTGGTCGTAGGGGGTGGTGTGGTCGAGGTCGGCGTG
>JBOHCO010001063.1:0-5997 GCA_050698895.1 Streptosporangiaceae bacterium | reverse complement strand
TGTCGGGTGGTATGCCGGGCGGCGCCGAGACGTCCGCCGGAAGCGAGTAAGGCCTCTCGGGCACGTTTCGGGGTCGGCCGAACTAATCCGGGCCTAGCGTTGGCGTCATGACCGACACCGAGTGGGTCCTCAGCGAAACCGCCGACGTGCACGCCGTGCTGGCCGACGACCGGTTCATCGTCCGCTCGGCCGAGGCCGGGTCGCCGGCCGGAACCGTGGCCTGGCTGCGCGCGTCGGTCTCCCGGTTCGCCAACGGGCCCGAGCACGACCGTCGCCGGGCCCTGGTGGTGGCCGAACTGGACCGCCTCGACCCGGCCGACCTCCGCGCCGACGCCCGTGACCGGGCGCTGGCCAGGCTGGCCGGGCTGGGCGGGGCCGAGTGGGCTGACGACGGCGCGCCGGACGCCGAGACCGTCGGCCGCCTGGCCCGCCAGGTGCCTGCCGCGGTGCTGGCCGCCCAGTTCGGGGCGGCCGGTCCGGATCAGGTCGCGGAGGCCGTCGGCGCCGTAGCCGCGGCCTACTTCCCCGGCGCCGGCGAAGCCGCCGAGCGGGCCGCCGACGTAGCCACCGCGTCGCTGCTTGACCTGCTGGCCGGGCCGGGCCCGGACGAGGTGGTGGCCCGGATCACGGTGCTGGTGCAGGGCTACGACGCCACCGCCAACCTGGTCGCGGCCGCGCTCAGCCTGCTGCCCGCCCTGTCCCCGGACGTCCCGGCGGACCGGCTGCTGGCCGAGGCCGCCTACCGGCGGCCGCCAGTGCCCGCACTGCGCCGCGTTGCACAGGAAGCGGCCCAGCTTGGTGACCGGGCCATCGCCGCGGACGACTCGGTGGTGTGCACCGTCGGTCCGGCGGCCGCGCCCGCCGGACCCGCGGCCGCCGCGCTGACGTTCGGCTACGGCCTGCGGCCGTGCCCGGGTCCGGCCCAGGCACTGGCGCTGGCCGCCGGGGTCATCGACGCCCTACGGGGGCTGGACGGCTGAGCGGATCGCCCAGGCAGCGGATAGCCCAGGCAAGAGCGAACGCGTTTCCGCGGAAACGTATCCCGGCCGCGGGCGGGCGGCCGGTCAGCGGGTGACGGCCTGCCGGACCAGAGTGCGGCCGAAGTCCCACATCAGGCCGCTGCCCTTGTGAGCTTCCTTCATCACGTCGGCGAAGGCGTCCCGGAACAGGTTGACCTCGGTCTCGGTGATGGTCAGCGGCGGCAGCAGCTTGATGACGTCCATGAAGTCGCCGGACACCTGGGTCAGGATCCGGTGCCGCTCGAACAGCGCCACCACCACCATCTGCGCGAACAGCCCGCGCCGGGCCGCGGAGAGCATGTTCCAGCCGGTCCGCAGCTTCAGCGAGCGCGGCTTGCCGAACTCCAGGCCGATGATCAGCCCCCGGCCGCGCACGTCGATGAGCAGCTCGTACTCCTCGATCATGTCCTGGAGCGCGTCCCGGAGCAGCTTGCCGGTCTGCTCGGCGTTGGTGACCAGCTGCTCGTCCTCCACGACGGCCAGGGTGGCCAGGCCCGCGGTCATGGCCGCGGCGTTGGAGCCGAACGTCGAGTCGTGCACCAGGACCCGGTCCATCGAGGAGTAGACCTTCTCGAAGATCCAGCTCTTGGCCAGCGTGGCGCCGACCGGGGCGAACCCGCCGGACAGGGCCTTGGCCACGGTGACGATGTCGGGCTCGACGTCGTCGTGCTGGTAGCCGAAGAACCGCCCGGTCCGGCCGATGCCGGTCTGCACCTCGTCGGCGATGAGCAGGGCACCGTGGTCGTGCAGCAGCTTGGCCGCCGCGGCCAGGTAGCCCTGCGGCGCGACGTGCGCGCCCTTGCCCTGGACGGGCTCGGCGATGAGCGCTGCGACGTCGCCTGCTCGCAGCTCGCGCTCCAGCGCGTCCAGGTCGCCGAAGGGGATGCAGCCGTCGGGCAGCAGCGGGTCGAAGCCGCGCCGGAACTCGGCCGAGCCGTTGACCGACAGCGATCCGACGGTCAGCCCGTGGAAGGCGTGGTCGCAGTACAGGATGCGGGACCGGCCGGTGGCGTAGCGCGCGAACTTGAGCGCCGCCTCGACGGCCTCGGTGCCGCTGTTGCAGAAGTACACCCGGTCCAGGCCGTCGGCCTTGGCCAGCAGCCGCTCGGCCAGCAGGCCCGGCAGCAGGCCGCACTGGAACTGGACCATGTCGGCCAGCTCGGCGTCCAGCATGTCGTGCAGGGCCTTGCGGACCACGGGGTGGTTTCGGCCTACGCCGAAGACCCCGAATCCGGCCAGGAAATCGGCATAGCGGAGGCCGTCCTGGTCGTACAGGTAGGCCCCCTCCGCACGCTCGTAGACCTTGTCAAAGCCGATCGCGTGCAGCATCCGGGGCCGCTGGGGGTTGAGGTAGCGAGTGTGCAGTTCATATCCCTGCCCTCGCCGACCTTCCAGAAGGCCAGGCAAGTCGAATCCCATGACACCCAGTTTTCGAGGTAGCGGACATGATCTGGCTGACAGACTATCGCCGATAGGGCCTGATTCGCGTGATACTACGCCCGCCCGTGACTAGCCGAGCGGACGGTCCGCGCTGACCGATGGCACCCACTAGGGTATCCGGGCAACGGGTCAGGCTCAGCGGCGAACGGCCGCTTTGCGACCTGGGTGTAATCACGTTGTTACGCACTGCATTCAGTCGATCGGGCCGGGTGTATGATGCGGCAACATCCCGCCCGAATGATGTATGGTCCGGACGAAATCCTGTGAACTCCGGCCACAACGGGCCAGAGTTAGCGTTCTGACCGGTACTCGTTGGTGGCCACATTGATCGCAGACCTCGCCAGGGCCCTGCCCGCTGGCATCGTTGCTGGCGTGCTCCCGGGCTACTTCTGGGCCTGCTTCCTGCGCCGCACGGACGGCCTGGCCGAGCAGCTCACCTACTCCACGGCCCTGTCGCTGGCCACGGTGCCGGCGATCGCGCTCGCGCTGGCCCGGATCCTGCACACCGGCATCTCGCTGACCGTGGCCATCGTCACGATCCTGCTGGTAGCCGGCTCCGGCGCGCTGGCCTGCCGGATCTGGGGGACCGCGGCCGCCCGCGGGCCGGTGCAGCCGCCCGCGCTGCCCCGGCTGGGCGCGATCCGCGACGGCCGGGCGCTGGCGCTGATCGCGGCGGCCATCGGGCTGGCCCTGGCCCTGGCGCTGGGCCTGCCCACCTCGGGCTGGCTGCTGCTGGTCATCCTGGCCGCGCTGGTGGTGGCCGGGCTGCTGGCCCAGGGCCGCGCCGCGCCGCCCCAGGAGCAGGCCGACGCCGCGGGCCCAGCGTTCCTGGCCGCCCCCACCGACGCCGAGACCAGCACCGACACCACCGATGCCGAGACCCCAGCCACCGCGGCTACTAGTTCCACCGCTACTAGCTCCCTGGAAACTAGTTCCACGGCGACTAGTGCCACCGCAGAGGACAGCCCGGACGAGCGGCGGCCGCTGCTCAACCCGGCCCTGCGCGCCCCCGCGCTGCTGGCCATCCTGGCCCTCGTCCTGGTCCGCGGCTACGCCGGGGTCATCGTGCACGACTGGCCGTACCTGCGCGGCGAGGACCAGTTCTCGCACGCGGTGATGACCGAGCAGATGATGGCCCACGGCCAGTACGGCAGCTACCTGATCTATCCGCCGGGCTGGTCCTCGCTGAGCGCGGTGATCTGCCGGTTCTGCGACCTGCCGCCGCTGTCGGTGTTCCCGGTCCTCACCCCCGCGCTGCTGGTGCTGACCACGCTGGCCGCCTACGCGCTGGCCACCCGGCTGTGGGGCTGGGAGTTCGGCCTGGCCGCGGCCGCGCTGTCCGGCCTGGTGCTGGTGGGCCCCTACGTGAGCTTCGCGGGCGGCCTGTACCCGGACCTGACGGCGGCCTTCTTCCTCATGGTGATGGTGATCGGCGCGCTGGTCAGCCTCTACCAGTCGCCCACCCTCAGATCGGGCCTGCTGCTCGCGGTGGTCGGCGCGGCCGTGGTGCTGTTCCACTCGGTGGGCGCCGAGTACCTGGTCGTGACGCTGGCCGGCGTGTGCCTGGCCTGCCTGCCTTACCTGGTGGTGTGGGGCGGCCGCGAGGGTCGGCGCATCTCCCGCGCGATGGTGCTGTCGGTGGGCGGCCTCGACCTGCTCGCGCTGGCCTACGCCTGGCACATCTACCACCTGGGCAGCCTGCTGAGCAAGCACGCCTCGACCCGGCACACGGTCGCTCTGGACGTGGGCAGCCAGTCGGTGCTGAGGGCCGGTGACCTGATGTCCTGGGTCGGCTCGCCCATCATCTGGCTGGGCGTGCTCGGCTTCGCCGTGCTGGCCGCCGTCACGGTCCGGTTCCTGCGCCAGCCGGCCCAGGTAGCGGCGGCGCTGACCCTCCTGGCCTGGTGCGCGGTGATGTACGCGGGCAGCCGCACCGCGCTGGACGGCTTCCCGCAGCGGTACGAGCGTGACGTCGGCGCGCCGCTGACCATCCTGGGCGCGCTGGCCCTGGTGCTCATCGTGCGGTCGGTGGCCGAGCTGCAGTGGCGGCCGTCGCGGCGCCTGGTGCAGGCCCTCGCGGCCACCGCGACGGTGGTCGTGGTGGTGATCGCCATCGTGCAGGCGGGCAGCAACATGGTGTCCGACAGCGGACCCTCGCGCGAGGTGCTGCCCCGTCCGGTGGCCCTGGCCGGCGCCTGGCTGCACGAGCACAACACCGGCGGCTCGATCATCTCCACGCCCGACATGAACCGGGGCATCACCAACCGGGCCATCCTGGCCATGGGCTACTACACCGGGCTGCAGTCCTACCCGTGGGCCCGGCTGCAGCACCCGCGGTCCCTGCCCACGGCCGGGATCCGGCCGCTGTGGGACTCCCACTACGTGCTGCGCGACCCGCAGAGCTGCAAGGTGGGCAACATCCTGGCCCGCGAGGACGTGCGCTACATCATCTTGTACCGGCTGGGCGACGAGGCGGACTTCGGCGGCTTCCGTTCCGACACCACCCGGTACCGGATGGTGTACGAGAACCCGGCCGTGGTCATCTACGCGCCGCGCACGCCGACCACGTGCCGCTCCGGGGTCACCGTCCGCGCGGGAGGCTAAGTCCCGGGAGTCCGGGCCACACCGGCGCACGCCAGCCGCAGGACCGGAAAGTCACTGGCGCCGGGCGTCTGCGGATCGGGCCGCCAGTCCGGGACCAGAACCAGCCCGGGCTCGACCAGTTTCAGATCCTCAAACAGGGCTCGAATCTGCGCCCAGGTACGGAACTGGCCCCGCCCCATGCCGGCCTGGAAAGCCTCCTGGATGCTGGAGATCGCCGGATCGGGGCGGGCTGGGCCAGGATGCCCCGGGGGTCGCGCAGGTCGCCGTCCACCACGGCGGTGACCGCGTTGTCGGCCAGCAGCGCACGGGCGTAGGCCAGCACGACCGGGTCGTTGTCGACGTAGACGACCTTGGTCGCGGGGTCGATGCGGTGCGCGATCTCGTGCACGTTGTCGGCCGTGGGCAGGCCCGAGCCGATGTCGATGAGCTGCCGCACGCCCTGCTCGGCGACCAGGTAACGGACCACCCGGCCGAGCAGCTCGCGCTGCGCCCGGACCCCGACCTGCACGGTCGGCACGGTCCTCCACCCGGCCGATGCTAGCGGCCGCCCGGGCCCGGCGCGGGTGCCGGGCCCGAGACGGCCGACCGATGAGGTGACCGCGGCGCCGGTGCTAGGGGACGACCCTGACCGGCACGCGCACGTTGTGGAAGTGGTTGTGGTGCAGGTGGGCGGACACCAGGCCCTCCAGGAAGATCCCGAAGTGGTTGCGGAAGATGTGGTTCCCCCTGATCCACACGTGCAGGTGGCTGGACGCGCCGACCAGGATGCCCGTGGTCCGCAGGTCCGGGATGTTCTTGGCCGGCGGGCTGAGCTGGATCGGGTCGCCCACGATGTTGTTGCGGCCGATGGTGTTGCCGATGATCCGGTTGCCGTTGAGGTTCTGGCCCCGTGCGTGAGCGTGGATGGTCACGCCGGCGATGCCGTTGCGGAAGA
>JBOHCO010001062.1:0-2180 GCA_050698895.1 Streptosporangiaceae bacterium | reverse complement strand
GACGAGCAGCCCTCCGCCACCGCCGAGGCCTGACCGCCAGGCCCCGGCGGCTCGCGGCTCGCCGGGGGCGGCGTCAGGCTCCGGCCGCGGCCGGCCTGAGACAACTGATAACGAGAGATGGAGACATGGCGAACTACACCGCCGCGGATGTGAAGCGGCTCCGCGAGGCGACCGGCGCCGGCATGATGGACTGCAAGAACGCCCTGGTCGAGGCGAACGGCGACTACGAGGCCGCCGTCGAGGCGCTGCGCATCAAGGGCGCCAAGGACGTGACCAAGCGGGCCCAGCGGACGGCCGGCCAGGGCCTGGTCACGGCGGTGCTGAACGGCACCAGCGCGGGCGTGCTGCTCCAGCTGAACTGCGAGACGGACTTCGTGGCCAAGACGGACCTGTTCCAGGAGATCGCCGGGGACATCGCCAAGGCCGCGCTGGCCGCCGGGTCCGATGACCGGCTGGCGGTGCTGGGCCTGGAGGTCCGGCCGGGCCAGTCGACGCAGGAGCTGATCGACGAGGCCGGCGCCACGCTGAAGGAGAAGCTGGAGCTGGGTCGCTTCGCCCGGTTCGAGGGCGGCTACGTCACCAGCTACCTGCACAAGTCCGACCCTGGCCTGCCGCCGACGCTGGGCGTGCTGGTCCAGCTGGACGGGGCCGGGGAGCAGATCGGCCTGGACGTCGCCCACCAGGTGGCGGCGATGCGCCCGCAGTACGTGACCCGTGACGACGTGCCGGAGGACGTGCTGGCCAACGAGCGCCGGATCGCGGAGCAGGTGACCCGCGAGGAGGGCAAGCCCGAGCAGGCCATCCCGAAGATCGTGGATGGCCGGGTCAACGCCTTCGTCAAGGACATCGCGCTGGTCGAGCAGGCCTCGGTGCGCGAGCCCAAGAAGACGGTCAAGCAGCTGCTGACCGAGCGGGGCGCCACGGTCCGCGCCTTCGCGCGGTTCCAGATCGGGCAGGCCGGTTGAGGCTGGCTGAAGACGGCGCTGCCGCCACGAGCGGGCGGGTCCCTGAACCTGAGTTTGAGGCTCGTCAGGGTCCCGCTGCTCGCGACGTCCACCCCAGCTGGCGGCGGGTGGTGCTGAAGCTCTCCGGCGAGGCGTTCGCCGGCGACGAGCCGCTCGGCATCGACCCGGAGGTGGTCATCCACCTGGCGCGGGAGATCACCGCCGCCGCCCGGGAGGGCATCGAGGTGGCGGTGGTGGTCGGCGGCGGGAACATGTTCCGCGGCGCGGTCCTGTCCAAGAGCGGTATCGACCGCTCGCGCGCCGACTACATGGGCATGCTCGGCACGGTGATCAACTGCCTGGCGCTCCAGGACGTCCTGGAGAAGGCGGGCGTGGAGACGCGGGTTCAGACCGCGATCACGATGGGCCAGGTCGCGGAGCCCTACATCCCGCGGCGCGCCATACGGCACCTGGAGAAGGGTCGGGTGGTCATCTTCGGCGCCGGCCTGGGCGCGCCGTTCTTCTCCACTGACACCTGCGCCGCGCAGCGCGCTCTGGAGATCGGCGCGCAGGCGGTGCTCAAGGGCACCCAGGTCGACGGGGTCTACGACGCCGACCCGCGGACGATGCCGGAGGCGATTCGCTTCCACCACCTGGATTATGCGGAGGTCCTGCGCCGGGAACTGCGCTTCATGGACGCCACGGCGGTCAGCCTGTGCATGGACAACGACCTGCCGATCGTGGTGTTTGACCTGATGGGCGAGGGAAACGTGGTGCGCGCCGTACGCGGGGAGCGGATCGGAACGCTGGTCAGCCGGTACGGGCGCTGATGACCGTGCGCGCGCTGGGGGACAATACATGGCAGTGCCGGGCTGTATGGGCGCACCATGGAAAGATGCGGGACCGCCTGGCCGGTGCCCGCCCGGACCCTAGGAATGCACGGGAGTCGCTGTGATTGACGACACGCTCCTCGAGGCCGAGGAGAAGATGGACAAGGCCGTGACGGTAGCCAAGGAGGATTTCAACGGCATCCGCACCGGCCGGGCGCATCCGGCGATGTTCAACAGGATCACGGCCGAGTACTACGGGACGCACACCCCGGTGAACCAGCTGGCGTCGTTCACGATGCCCGAGCCGCGCATGATCATCGTGACGCCGTATGACAAGTCGTCGATGGCCGCGATCGAGAAGGCGATCAGGAACAGCGACCTGGGCGTGAACCCGTCTAACGACGGG
>JBOHCO010001061.1:0-1584 GCA_050698895.1 Streptosporangiaceae bacterium | reverse complement strand
CGCCGGGCCCGGCCCGCGCCCCGCCCGAACGCGCCCCGCCCGAACGCGCCCCGCCCGAACGCGCCGCAGCTGGCCGTGCCGGTGGAGTTCCTGTTCCTGCCCGGGCTCGCGTCCGTGGTGGCCAGGGAGGTGCGCGACCGGCTGCCGGACGCCGGGCCGGTGCGCGAGGTGCCGGGCCGGTCCGACTCGCTGGTGGCCGACTACCGCGGCGACTGGGCCCGGCTGCTGGACCTGCGCACCATCGTGGCCCCGTTCCTGCAGCTCGGCTTCCCCGTGCCCCGGCCCCGGTCGCTGACCAGCGGCGAGTTCTTCCCGCAGATCATGGACGCGGTGCGGCTGGTCCAGCGGATCAACCCCGAGCCGCCGCAGACGTTCCGCATCGACGCCGCGGGCAGCGACTCGGCCGGCTTCCAGCGGCTGGCCCGCCAGCTGGAGGACGCGACCGGCCTGCCGCAGGTGCCCGAGGACGGCCAGCTGCTGCTGCGCTTCCGCCGGTCGCCCGGCGCGGGGCCGGCCGGCACCGGGGGCTGGGACGTGCTGGTCCGGCTGTCCTCGCGGCCGCTGTCCAGCCGGCCGTGGCGGGTCGCCAACCTGCCCGGCGCGGCCAACGCCACCATCGCCGCGGCCATGAGCGAGCTGACCTCGCCGCGGCCGGGCGACCGGGTGGCCAACCTGATGTGCGGCTCGGGGACGCTGCTCATCGAGCGGCTGCGCGCCGCGCCGGCCCGGTTCGCGGTGGCCGTCGACGCCGATCCCGCGGCGGTGGACTGCTGTGCCGAGAACCTGGACGCCGCGGGCCTGCGCGGCCGGGTCACGCTGCTGCGGGCCGACATCGGCGATCAGGACTGGGCCGGCTCCGGCCCGTTTGACGTGCTGCTGGCCGACCCGCCCTGGGGCACGCTGATGGGCGAGCACCAGACCAACGCGGCCCGGCACGCGCTGCTGCTCGAGCGGGCTCACGCGGTGGCCGCTCCCGGCGCCCGGCTGGCGGTGCTCACCCACGAGGTGCGGATCATGGAGCGGTGCCTGCGCGCGGCTGAGCCTCAGTGGGCGCTGCGGGAGACGGTGCGGGTGTTCCAGAAGGGGCACCACCCGCGGATTTACCTGCTGCGCCGGCGCTAGCGGAGTGTCCTTCCCCCAGTTGACCTGGGGCCGGGCATGCTGGACGGGTGAGCGGGCGGGGGCAGGGCCGCCACGCGCGGGCGCCCCGGCTCGGCCTGCGCGGCATCGGCCCGGAGGTCATCGCGGGGGCGTCGGACAACGACCCGACCAACGTCGGCACGGCGGCCGTGGTCGGGGCGCAGACCGGCTACCGGCTGTCCTGGGTCGCGCTCCTGGTCGCTCCGCTGCTGGGCGTGGTGCTGGCCATCGCGGCCCAGGTCGGCCTGGCCGCCCGCAGCGACCTGCAGACGCTGACCAGGGAACGGTACGGCCGGGGCCTGGCCGCGGTCCTGCTGGTGTCGGTGGTGGTGGTCAACGTGGTGACCATTGCCGCCGACCTCCAGGCCGGATCGGCCGGGATCGGGCTGCTGGCCGGCGTCAGCTCCCGCTGGCTGGTGCTGCCGCTGGGCGCGGGCCTCGGGG
>JBOHCO010001060.1:0-3477 GCA_050698895.1 Streptosporangiaceae bacterium | reverse complement strand
CGCCTGGCACGAGCGCCAGGTCGGCGGCCATCTCGAGGACCTGGCCCGGATCCGCGACCAGGCCGGCCCCGGCCGGCAGCTCGAGGCGGTGCTGGAGGCCTACGCGCTGATGACCCGCGACCGGCCGCACGGCACCGACCTGACCGCGCTGCTGCACCAGGGCGAGCACGTCGCCCGGGCCCACCAGCACCTGGCCGGCCTCATCGCCGGGCTGCTGGCCGACGGCGCCAGGGCGGGCCAGGTCCGGGCCGACGTGCCGCCGGGGGAGCTGGCCGGGTTCTGCCTGGCCGCGCTGAGCGCGGCCAGTGGGCTGCCGTCGCCCGCCGCCGTCCGCCGGCTGGTCGCCGTCACGCTGGCCGGCCTGCGCCCGCCGCCCGGCTAGGACAAGCCCGCGGACCGGGCCCGCGACGGCGGGTAGCCGTAGTGCTGGCGGAACACCCGGCTGAAGTGCGCCGCGTCGAAGAAGCACCAGCGCGCGGCCAGTACTACCAGCCCACCGTGCTGGGCGGGGTCACCTGGAGATCGCCGAGCGGCTGAACACCGGGATCGTGCAGGTCAACGACCAGACGCTGAACAACGACGCGTACGCGCCGTTCGGCGGCACCGGCGCGTCGGGCAACGGCAGCCGGTTCGGCTCGCAGAGCAGCAGGGACGAGTTCACCCAGTGGCGGTGGGTCACCGCACGGCCCCGGGCCCACGGCTTCCCGTTCTGACCGGGAGGGGTCAGCCGAGGTCTTTCTGGTAGCCCCAGAAGGCCCGTCCGATGGTGGCCCCGACGTGGCGCGAGTAGTAGGACAGCGGCCCGACCCAGCCGATCTCGGCGGTGGCCAGGCCGCGGTCCCGCTGCTCGGCCAGGCAGCGCCGCAGCAGCACCCGGCCCACGCCCAGGCCGCGCAGCTCGGGGACCGTGCCCACGGGGCCGATCTCGCGCACGCGGTTCACGCCGTAGGCGCAGAAGCCCACGTACCGGGAGCCCTGAAGGGCCAGATGCAGGCCGCCGTCGGCATTGCGCAGGGCCAGGGTGCACTCGATGACCCAGTTCGGCGGCCAGTCGGCCGCGAGCGACGCCTGCAGCGGGCCGTCGTCGGCGGCGCCGGCGCGGCGAACCTCGATGCCCTCGGCGCGCAGCCGGGCGGTGTCGGCCGCGGTGTCCAGCGGGGCGGTGGCGAGGTCGACGTCCATGTTGACCTCGCAGGAGCCGCGCCGGTAGCCGAGCTGCTCGGCCATGCAGATCGCGGCGGTGTAGTGGATATCGATGCCTGGCCAGGCGAAGCGCGGCGGGTGACCCTCGATCCTGATCCGCGGGCAGCCGTCGTCGGCCAGCCTGCGCTCCAGCTCGCCGACGAGCCGCCGGGCGATGCCCTGCCGCTGGTCAGCGCGGCGGACGACGACCAGGTCGAGGAATCCCTCCTGGCTGCCGCCGCCCGCGACCGGGCCGCTGGAGGAGATGCCCACCCCGGCGATCCCGGACTCGCCCACGGCGACCAGGCCGGCGTGCGGTCGGCTGGTCAGCAGAGCCGGGATCGCCCCGGCATCCGGATCGAGGACCAGCTCGGCCTGGCACAGGCCGGCCACGGCGGGAAGATCGTCCGCCGTCAGGTCGCGTACCTTCACTGGTTACCGCCCAGGCTCACCGAGCCAGGCTAGATGAGCAGCACGGTGGCGCGACGGAGTAACCGCGGACCTGACCCGGACCGGGCTGCCGCGTTTCCGCGGAAACGTCGCCGACCCGGGAGATGATCACGCGGACGGGGCCGTTCGCCCGGCGAGGGGAGAACCATGCGGATCGAGGGATCGGTGGCGCTGGTCACCGGGGCCAACCGGGGCCTGGGCCAGGTCTACGCCCGTGAGCTGGTGCGCCGGGGCGCGGCCAAGGTCTACGGGGCGGCGCGCGATGCGGCCAGGGTCACCGAGCCCGGGGTGACGCCGGTGGCGCTGGACATCACGGACGCCGGCCGGGTGGCCCAGGTCGCGGGGGAGTGCGGGGACGTCAGCCTGCTGGTGAACAACGCGGGCGTGATGCGGGCCAGCACGTTCACCGAGGCGCCCAACCTGGACGCGGCCCGGCGGGAGATGGAGACCAACTACTTCGGCACGCTGAGCATGTGCCGGGCCTTCGCCCCGGTGCTGGCCGCCGGCGGCGGCGGGGCCATCGTCAGCATGCTGTCGGTGACCAGCTTCTACACCAACCCCCTGGACGCCTCCTACGGGGCCTCGAAGGCAGCGGCCTGGTCGATGACCAACGGCGTCCGCGTGGAGCTGCATCATCAGGGCACGCTGGTGGTCGCCGTGCACGCCAGCTTCATCGACACCGAGATGGCCGCCCTGGCCACCGGGCCCAAGGACAGCCCGGAGTCGGTGGTCGGCCAGGCCCTCGACGCGGTCGAGGCGGGGCAGATCGAGGTGCTGGCCGACGAGCGGACCCGGTTCGTGAAGGCGTCGCTGGCGCGCGACCACGAGCTGATCTACCCGCCGGTCCAGAAGTTCTGGGATGACGCCATCGCCGCCCGCCCGTAGCCCGCGCCGCGGCTGAGTCACGACCCGACGATGAGTCACGACCCGACGATGAGTCACGACCCGACGATGAAGGCGTCCACGTCCTGGTAGGTGCCCCTGGACCGGGGACTGCGGGCGCAGGTGACCCGGATGGTGACCGTGTGCGGGCCGGCGGCCAGGCCGCGCGCGGTGTAGAGCACCTGCTCCTTGCGCCGGGTGCGCGAGTAGGTGCTCACGAACGTCGGCGGCCCGCCGTCGACGGTGACGCGGGCGATGCCGTGGTTGTCGTCGGTGCTGCCGACCCAGGCGATGGAGGTGCCGGTGAACCGGTAGGACACCGTGGCCGGGTGGGCGGCGCAGGCGTTGCTGACGTGGTCGGTCTCGTCGCTGAATCCGGGCGCGTCGGCGTCGATGGTCCAGGTCCCCGAGTAGGTCCCGGCCACGCTGTCGTCGATGACCTGGCGGGTCGCGGTGGCCAGCGTGAGCGGGAACGCGTGCAGCTGGTAGAGGTCGTCACCGGGCCGGTACCTGTCGCTCCAGTCGCCGCTGCTGAACAGCACGGCGCCGAGGCCGTCCTCGGTGCTGAACTTGGCCACCAGCGCCGGGTCGTACAGGCCGAGCGCGTCGTCGCCCTCGGCCTGGCAGGTGACGTAGCACAGCTCGGTGGGGGCGGAGAAGAACCGCTGCCACGGGCCCCAGGGGCGCGGCGCGGAGTAGAAGCTCCAGGTCGTGCTGGCGTTCTGCTCCTGGCCCGGCCACCGGGCATTGAACGGGTAGTAGAAGCTGGTCAGCACGTACTGGCCCAAGGCCGGCAGGTACTGCACGCTGGCCTCGCTGAGCTGATGCGGCGCGGTGATCAGCCGGGTGGCCCGGTCCAGCTGCGCGTAGCCGACCCAGTCCGCGGAACTGGCGCCGCTGCCGCCCGCCGGCCCGGCGTAGAACTGCCAGTCCACCGAACATCGCCCGAGCGCCGGGCGTGGT
>JBOHCO010001059.1:0-7052 GCA_050698895.1 Streptosporangiaceae bacterium | reverse complement strand
GAGCTGGGCCGGCGGGCCGCGGACGAGGCCACCGTGGCGACCACGGCGGTGGCCGGCGAGGCCGCCGACCGGGTCCAGGCCTTCGCCGAGGGGGCGCTGCTCGGCGGGTACCGGTTCGACCTGAAGTCCGGCCCGCCGGATCAGCCGCCGGAGCCTCCCGGCCGGATCTGGCTGGCCAGCGCCGATCCCGACGCGGCGACCGCGGCCGCGGGCCGGGCCGCGGCCATCGCCGAGGCGGTGGGGCTGGCCCGTGACCTGGCCAGCCAGCCGTCGCTGACCAAGAGCCCGCAGTGGCTGGCCGACGAGGCCATCCGGGTCACGGCCGGACGGGACGTGACGGTCCGGGTCTGGTCGCCGGAGGAACTGGCCGCGGGCGGCTTCGGCGGCATCCTGGCCGTCGGCGCGGGCTCGGCGCGACCGCCCCGGCTGATCGAGCTCAGCTACCGGCCCGCCGGCGCGCGCTCGCACGTGGTGCTGGTCGGCAAGGGCATCACGTTCGACAGCGGCGGGCTCTCGCTCAAGCCGAACGACAGCATGCAGGCGATGAAGGGCGACATGGCGGCCGGCGGCGCGGTCATCGCGGTGCTGTCGGCGCTGGCCCGGCTGGGCGTGCCGCACCGGGTCACCGGCCTGGTCGCGGCGGCGGAGAACCTGCCGTCGGGCTCGGCCTACCGGCCGGGTGACGTCATCACCCACTCTGTGTTGCAAAAACAGCGTGGAGCCGCGCGGGCTACGCCGGCGCGGCTCCACGGCGGGCGCACGGTGGAGGTGTTCAACACCGACGCCGAGGGGCGGCTGGTGCTGGCCGACGCCCTGGCCTACGCCGCGGCCACGCTGGAGCCGGACCAGATCATCGACATCGCCACGCTGACCGGGGCCGCGCGGGTGGCGCTGGGCACCACCCACGCTGCGCTGTACGCGACCGACGACGCGCTCGCGGACTCGCTGATCGCGGCCGGTCAGGCCAGCGGCGAGCGGCTCTGGCGGATGCCGCTGGAGGACGACTACCGGCCCGCGCTGGCCTCGGACGTGGCTGACCTGTCGCACATCTCCCGGGCCGAGACCACGATGCCGGGCTCGATCATCGCGGCGCTGTTCCTGCGCGAGTTCACCGGCGGGCGGCCCTGGGCCCACCTGGATATCGCGGGCACGGGGCGCTCGGCCGAGAACAATGGCGAGCTGTCCAAGGGCGCGACGGGATTCGGTACCCGGCTGCTCCTGCGCCTGCTGACCCGGCCCGCTACTCGGGGCGCTTGACCGCGGTCAGCAGGCCGTTGCCGATGGGCAGCAGCAGCGGCACCAGGCGCTCGTCGGCGCGCACCTGCTCGCGCAGTTCGCTGGTCGCGGCGGTGTCGTCGGGGCCGTGCTCGGAGCCGAGCGCGTCGTCGAAGGCCAGGATCCCGCCGGGCCGCAGCAGCCGCAGCGCGGCGGTCAGGTAGTCGGGATCCTCCTGCGGGTCGGCGTCGCAGAACACCATGTCGTAGGCGCCGTCGGCCAGCCGGGGCAGCACCTCCAGGGCCAGGCCGCCGATGAGCCGGTACCGGCTGGAGGCGAAGCCGGCCGCCAGGAACGCCGCCCGGGCCAGCCGCTGGTGCTCGGGCTCGACGTCCACGCTGGTCAGGACCCCGCCGAGGCGCATGCCCCGGAGCAGCCAGATGCCCGACGTGCCGCAGCCGGTGCCGATCTCGACCACCGCGCGCGCGCCCATGGCCGCGGCGATGAAGCGCAGCGTGCCGCCGGTGACCGGGCTGACCGGAGCCGCGCCGCCGACTTCCGCGGCGTTCCGCCGGGTCGTGTTCAGCGCCTCGTCCTCGGGGAGGAACTGATCCACGTAGGCCATGGTGACGTCCGTGATCGAGATAGCTGCCTCCCCGTGGTGCGTCCTCCAGCTTTTGCTACTCAGTGCGGCAGCCTAGCGTCCGTCCCGCATGACCGGGAACTAGCCGGGTAACCTCGGGCGTTGAGGGAATTGCTAGGCCGGGCTCGCGGAAGGATGCGGGCACTTATGGCGTTGGAGGCTGTGGGAGCGGGTGAAGGGGGAAGCCGTGGACCAGGCCGGAGCGCCCGGAGCAGACGAGCTCGATACCGCCGTGCTCGACAGCGCCGTGCTCGACAGCGCCGTGCTCGACAAGGCCGAGGCCGGCACCGACTGGACGCCGCCCACCTGGGAGGACGTGGTCCGTGACCACTCCGCCCGTGTCTACCGGCTGGCCTACCGGCTCACGGGTAACACCCACGACGCCGAGGACCTCACCCAGGAGGTCTTCGTGCGCGTCTTCCGCTCGCTGTCCTCCTACTCGCCGGGCACCTTCGAGGGCTGGCTGCACCGCATCACCACGAACCTGTTCCTGGACATGGCCCGCCGCCGGCAGCGGATCCGGTTCGAGGGCCTGGGCGAGGAGACGGCGGCCCGCATCCGCGGCGCCGAGCCGACGCCGGCCCAGGTCTTCGACGACCGGCACTTCGACGGCGACGTCCAGGCCGCGCTCAAGGCCCTGCCGCCTGAGTACCGCGCCGCGGTCATCCTGTGCGACATCGAGGGCCTGTCCTACGAGGAGATCGCCGACACGCTCGGCATCAAGCTGGGCACCGTCCGCAGCCGGATTCACCGGGGCCGGGCCCAGCTGCGCGAGGCGCTTGAGCACCGCCGGCCCCGGCACCTGAGCCCAGCGCCGCTGAAGGCCACCGCGTCGCTGAAGGCCGCCGCCATGAATTCGGCGGCATTGAATTCGGCCGCCATGAATTCGGCCGCCATGAATTCAGCCGCCATGGATTCAGCGGCGCTGTCGACGCCGCGCGCTGGCCCGCTGCCGCAGGGAGGGCAGCCATGACACACCTCGGACATCGCCTGTCCGCCCTGATCGACGACGAGCTTGACCTTGAGGGCCGCGACCGGGTCCTGGTTCACCTGGCCAAGTGCGAGGACTGTCGGCGCGAGGCGGTCGCCCTGCGGACGCTGAAGAGACGGATGAACGCGCTGGGCGGCGAGACCGAGGCCGACTCGGCGCTGACCGGGCGGCTGATGGGCCTGGCCAGCCTCAGCGCCGGCCTGGACGGGAGCGGCAGCCTGCCGCTGAGCCCGTGGTCGGCCATGGGCCCAGCCGAGGCGGAGGGCCGGGGCTGGCCCGAGCCGCGATCGGCCTGGTACCTGCTCGGCGGGGCGTTCACCGTGTTCCTGGCCGGGATCGGCACCGCGGCGTTCATGGCCGGCGGCAGCCCGCAGGTCCAGGATCCTGAGCCCCGGGTCATCCCGTCGGTAGACGTGCTCATGGTCCAGCACGACATGGCCGGGACCAACGGGGTGCCGGCGAGCCCGAGCCCGAGCGTGAGCCAGAAGTCCTCGTTCCCCGGTCCGTGACCTCTGCTCAGCGTGCATCCAGGCGTCTGACCAGCGTTGCCGTAGTGATCGGCTTGCTGGGCGCTTGCGCTGTGCTGGTCGTCCTGGTGGAGTCGCCGGGCCAGTCGGGCGCGATCCGCGGCGTGGGCCACCCGGGCCGGCCGCGGCGGGCGGCGCCGGCCGAGATGGCCCCGCTGGGCGCGGCCGGGCTGGCGCCGCACTCGGCCACCCCGGCCTCCCAGACCGGCCTGCGGCTGCTCAGCCAGGCCGCGGTGGCCTGCGAGACGGTGCCGTTCCACGGCGTGCAGATATCCACCTGGTTCGGGTCCAGCACCGAGACCGCGTCGGTCATCCAGGTCTGGCACCGGTCGGACGGCCAGATCCTGGTCCAGGCCTCGCCGACCGGGACCAGCCCGGCCGAGTCGGGCCAGGCCGGCCCGGGTGTCCTGGGCGGCCAGGACCAGGTGCTGTCGGTCACCTCGCCGCTGCTGAACCTGATGCGCCGCAACTACGCGATCACCTACGACGGCCGCTCCTCGGTGGACGGGCGGGCCGCCCTGCTGGTGACCGTCCGCCTCCCCGGCGGCCGCCCGGCCGCCCGGTACTGGATCGACGCGGCGACCAAGCTGCCACTGCGACGCGAGGTGCTGGTCGACGGCAGCCGGATCCTCAGCGAGGACGCGTTCCTGTCGCTGAGCGTGGGCGCCAGCCAGCTGCACGGCATGCCCGCCGCCGACGCCCGGCCGTGGACCGGGCAGCTGAGCGTGGGCGGCCTGGCCGCGCTGGCCGACCGGGGCTGGCCGCTGCCGGGGGACACCGTCGGCGGGCTGTCGCTGTTCCAGTCCTCCGAGACGCCCGGCAAGTCCGGCAAAATCGTAGAACTGTCGTATTCGGACGGGCTATCCGTCATCTCGGTATTTGTTCAGCGCGGGGTATTGCCGCGCAGCCTGCCCGGCTGGCGGCATTTCGTGGCCGGCGACGGCAGCGAGGTCTATGCCCTCGACCCCGACGACCGGAGCCTGGTCTGGTCGGCGGGCGGCTTCGTCTACACGATGATCTCGGACGCCCCGCCGGCGGTGGTTGACCAGGCGATTATGCACCTGCCGCACGACAGCCCGGTGGGCTTCTGGGGCCGGATGGACCGGGGTTTCCGGCGGCTGGCGTCCTGGGCCAACCCCTTCCGCTGAGCATGCCTAGTCCGGGTCGATATAGGGCAGGAATGGAGGAACGGCGGCCAGTACCAGGTCGCCTCGGGGAGGCACGACATGTCCGAGGGGCCCTGGCCGTCAAGCGCGGGCAATTCAGCCCCGCTTGCGTCCGCGGCTGATGCCCCGCTGCGGGCGGCCGACGTCCCGGCCCCGGAACCGCCGGATGACCCGCCGGGATGGACCGCGCCCGGCGCCTTCGCGGGCCCGGCCTACCCCGCCGACGACCCGGCCGACTTGGACTTCAGCCTGGACGGCGGGGCGCGGCGGCACGGCGGTCTGCGACCCGGCGGTCTGCGGAACGGGGGTCTGAAGCGCTGGGGCTCGCGGCATCTCGGCCCGGAGCGGCGCGGCCGCCGGCTGGCCCTGGCCGGCCTGGCCATCGCCGTGGTGTCCGCCCTGGTCGGCGGCGTGCTCGGCGGCTACATCGCGACCCGGTCCGAGGGCTCGGGCATCGCCCCGGGTTACAGCCTGGGCCGGCTGCCCAGGGTGACCAGCCGCCGGCCGGCCGCCTCGGTGGCGGGCGTGGCGGCCCGGGTGCTGCCCAGCGTGGTCATGATCCGGGTGAACGGGGCTGACGGCACCGGCTCCGGGTTCGTCATCCCCGGCGGCTACATCGTCACCGACAATCACGTGGTGACGCTGGACGGCAACTCCAGCAGCGCCTCGCTCCAGGTGATCTTCCAGAGCGGCCTGACCGTGTCCGCGCGGCTGGTCGGCCGGGACACCTACTCCGACATCGCGGTGATCAAGCCCATCGGCGCCCACGTCCGCGACCTGCGCCCGCTGCCGCTGGGCAACTCGGCCGGGGTGGCCGTCGGTGACCCGGTGATCGCCTTCGGCGCGCCGCTGGGGCTGGCCGGCACGGTGACCAGCGGCATCGTCAGCGCCCTCGACCGGCCGGTGCAGCCCGGCGCGGGCAACGGCCCGGCGGCGCCGCAGGTCTTCCTGGAGGCCATCCAGACCGACGCCCCGATCAACCCCGGCAACTCCGGCGGTCCGCTGGTCAACAGCCTGGGTCAGGTGATCGGGGTCAACGCCGCCTTCGACACGCTCGGCGGCAACATGATCACCGGCCAGGGCGGGAACATCGGCCTGGGCTTCGCCATCCCGATCAACCAGGTGCGGCGGGTGGCGGTGCAGCTGATCAGGAGCGGGCACGCCACGCACTCGGTCATCGGCGCCCTGCTCAACCCCAAGTACAGCGGGACGGGCGCCCAGATCGCGGCCAGCACACCGGCGGCGCCGTCGGTGACGCCGGGCGGTCCGGCGGCCGGAGCCGGCCTGAGGCCCGGCGACGTCATCATCAGCTTCGCGGGCCAGCCCATCCCCAACCAGCAGACCCTGCTGGACGCGATCCGGGCCCGCGCGCCGGGCGCGGCCGTCCGGCTGGTCTACCTGGCGCACGGCAAGACCTATCAGGCGACTGTGCGGCTGGGATCGGCGCGCTCCTGAGTTAGTCCTGGGTTCCGGCCGGCCCGGCTGACGGTTTACTCTGCAGGTAGCGGATCGTCCGGTGCGCCCTGGCGCACAGCCGGCCAGCGGGAGCACTCGTTGTTTGACCTGTCGTTCTTCAAGATCGCCGTGCTCGCGGTGATCGCCCTCGTGGTCTTCGGGCCTGACCAGCTGCCCCGGCTCGCCGCGCAGGCCGGGCGGGCCCTGCGGGATGTCCGGCGGATGGCGGAGAACGCCCGGGCGGATCTGCAGGAGCACCTCGGCCCGGAGTTCAGCGAGTTCGACCTCAACGAGCTGAACCCCAAGTACTTCGTGCGCAAGCACCTGCTGGACGAGCCGGGCACCGCGGCGAGCGGGGCGGCCGACGCCGACGGGGTGGCCGGCCTCGGCGGAGGGCTGACCGAGGACACGATCGTCCGGCTGGAGCCGGGCGAGAGCCCGCCCTACGACGTCGAGGCCACCTAGCCCGCGGGCGTAGCTGCTAGCCCTGGCTGCGTCCCGGTACTTGTTTGCCGTTCGATCACGTTTACCTTGACCGGCCCCACTCAGCTCTGTCACTCTTATTTGTCGTTCGATAAATAAATGACGAGGACGGGGGCGACAGACATGACGATCTCCGGCCGGACGGTCCTGGTGACCGGGGCCAACCGCGGCATCGGGCTGGCGCTGGCGGCCGAGGCCCTGGCGGCCGAGGCCCTGGCCAGGAACGCCCGCCAGGTCTACGCCGGCACGCGCCGGCCACTGACTCACCCCGACGCGCGGGTCACGCCCCTGATGCTGGACATCACCAGCCCGGAGCAATCGTCAACATCCTGTCGGTGAACTCCCTGGCCCCCGCGCCGCGCATCCCGGCCTACTCGATCTCGAAGGCGGCCGCGTCGTGCCGATCTAGACCCGCGTCCCGGGTGATCTAGACCAGTGAGCTAGACCGGTGAGCTAGACCGGGGACAGGCCCAGCTGCCGGCCCGCGAGGCTGCGCGACCGGTCGCCGAGCTGCTGCGCGATCTTCATGAGCTCCAGGGCCGCGGGCGAGTCCGGGGCGGACAAGACGATCG
>JBOHCO010001058.1:0-2785 GCA_050698895.1 Streptosporangiaceae bacterium | reverse complement strand
GGCCCGGCGGGCACGGGCACCGGCGCGGTTCGCGGCCCGGCGCCGGGCGACGGCCGGCCGTGGGCCCAGACCCTGACCGCACGGGCCGAGGTGGACCAGCTGCTGCGCCGCTGGGACGACGAGGTGGCCGCCCGCCTGTTCTCGCCCAACGTGGCCTGGGACCAGCCGTTCGCCGACCGCCGCGCCGTCGTCGGCCGGATCCGCGACCGGATAGGCGACTTCCGGCCCGACCCCGACCGGCCCCCGGAGTTCGACTCGCCCGCGCACTGCCGGTGGTGGCTGCGCGGCGAGCGGGGCACCGTGCAGGCCGAGATCGGGCTCGCGCCGCTGGTCCAGCCGCTGGTCCAGTCGCTGCGGCTGGCCGTGCCGCCCGCGCCGGGCTCGGTGCTGCTGCGGCTGCTCGACGCGCTGATCGGGCTGCTCAACGACGGCTCGCCGCAGTGGCCGGACTGGCTGCCGGTGGCCGACGACGTGGACACCACCCAGCTGGCCCGGCGGCTCGCGGTGGCCGCCGCCTGGGCGGGCCGCTGCGCGGCGGGCGCGTTCCGGGCCGGCGACGGCGAGTCCAGCGCCACCGTGGAGCTGGAGGGGCCGCTGGGCCGGGCGGTACTGGCCATCTCGGTCGACGACGAGGCCGAGGTGCTGCGCCAGGCCGAGGTGACGCTGCTGCCCTAGCTCAGGGCACCACCACCGGCTGGATGACCACCGGGCCGGGGACCGGGTTGAGCTCGGTGTCCTGGTTCACGCCCGGCGGGGTGATCACGTCCATGGCCTGCGGTACCGAGCCGGGATCGACCGAGCAGATCGGGCTGGTGTTGCCGGCCGCGCAGACGCCGAAGGTGAACTGCCCCGGCGTGGCGGTGAACTGCCGGGCCTGGCCGGGCGAGAACCCGTCCTGGCCGGTCAGCACCACGCTGAAGGCCCAGCCGGGGCCGGGCGTGCCGAACTGGGCCTCGGGCAGCGCGATCGTGATGGTGTTGGCGGCCTGGTCGACGACCTGGAACGCGGTGCCCACCGAGCCGCCGCCGGGGCTGGTCCAGCTCGGCGCGGCGAAGCCCTGGGCCTCGACCAGCTCGCTCCAGGCCCCGGCCGGGGCGATGCTGTAGTTCCTGGTGCTGAACGCGGCCGCGGTGGACGTCTGGGTGGCGGCCGGGTTGTGCACGTAGACGTCGAGGAGCTGGGCCCCGAACGCCGCGCCGAACGTCGCGGCCACGTTGCCCACGTTGGCCCGCAGGTAGACGGTCGACCCGCTGGTGATCACCTGGAAGCCGGTCAGGTCGAACGCGCCGGGCAGGAAGTCCGGGGAGGTCGGGTACTGGTAGGTGCCGGGGCCGTTGTCGGTGCCCGACGGGTGGGTGACCGAGAGCACGGTCGTCCCGCCGGTCACGTCGCCGGTGACCGAGACCTGCGCGTAGCCGGTGCTCCGCCCGCCCACCTCCCCTGCCCCCTTCACTGCCGCGGTGGCCGTCGCGGTGATGACGTCGTCGCCGAACCCGACCGGCACCGAGGCCGAGAACGACCCGTCGGACCCGGCCGTCACCGAGGTGACCGTCGCGGTGGCCCCGGTGGTGGTGTCGGCCGAGGCGATGTCCACCCGCGCGCCCGCTGCCGTGGTCCCGGTCACCGTGGTGGTGGCCGAGTCGAGCGTGGCCCCGGAGGCCGGCGCGGTGAGGCTGACGGTCAGCGCGCCCGGCGGTCCGTGCGTGATGTAGCGCTGCGTCGTCACCGCCGGCGTCTCCACGTCCCGCCCCGCGCCCAGGCTCAGGATCAGCCGCAGCTCCTGGGCCTGGGCCCAGGTCAGCGGCGAGGCCGAGCCAGCCGCCTGGCCGTCGGTGAAGCCGATGGACGCGGTGGCCGGGTCGCTGCCGTAGGGCGAGGCGGCCAGGTCCGGGTCCTCCCAGGCCTGCTCGGGCACCAGCCCGACGCCCGAGGAGAAGCTGCGCATCGCGTTCAGCAGCGTCGCCGCGCCCGTGCTGTCGCCCGCGGCGATGTCGCTCTCGGCCCGCTCCCCGGACAGCACCGGCCACAGGTGCCCGGTACCGGTGCCGGTCGGCGCCCAGGGCGCCCCGCTGACCGTGCATGAGGTCTGGCTGGGCTGGTAGCAGTCGCCGTACCCGTCCGCGCTGCCCGCGGCGGCCGAGTTGCCGTACCGGTAGTAGCCGGTCCCGCTCGGCGTGCTGACCGAGATCTGCTTGTCCAGCACGCCCAGCGAGGCCTGCACGTCAGGGTCGGTGACCGGGAGCTCGCCGAGCCGGACCAGTTCCTGGAAGCCGCCGTCGATGACCGCGCGCTGGTCCACCGTCGGGCCGCCGTTGCCGAGGCTGTAGGTGATCGCCGCGTTGGGGTCGCCGGTCTTGGACAGCCGGATGAAGTACCGCGGCCCGTCCGGGCCGGTCGTGGTGACCGCCCAGGACTTGATGCTGCGCTGGAAGTCGTCCGCCGTGGCCTGGTACAGCCGGGCCCGGGCCGGGTCGCCCTGCTGGGCCGCGATCGCCGACGCCGCGGTCAGCCCGGCGATCTCCGCCGCGATGGTGGACGGCGAGTAGCCCGTCTGCTCCTCCCAGCGCTCCACCCCGTCCGAGGGGCCGTTGGCGGCCAGGAAGTCGGCCGCGGGCCGGATGTGGTCGCGCCACAGTTCCGCGTCGCCCTTGCCGTCCCCGCCCAGCCCAGCTTGCTGTGCCATCAGGATCGGGTAGGACGTCTCGTCGAGCTGGAGGCCGCCGGTGTCCGGGGCGGCCTGGCCGTTGAGCAGCGAGTTGCGCGGCATCGAGCCGTTGGCCAGCTG
>JBOHCO010001057.1:0-6900 GCA_050698895.1 Streptosporangiaceae bacterium | reverse complement strand
GCCGACTACGCCGCCGCGGTGCGCACCGCGCCCTCCGGCCAGCGGTACCTGATCGCCGCGCAGCCCGGCCTGGCGCCGGCCGACCTGGCCAGGGAGTCCCGCCGGATCAGCGCGGAGCTGGAGGCGGTGGCGGTGCTGCTGGCCCCGGACGCCGAGGCGGACTCGGCGCGGATCGGCGTCAGCGTCCCGCCGGGGGCGGCCGGCCTGGACGCGCGGGCGCTGCTGAATCAGGTCCTGGCCGCGACCGGCGGCCGCGGCGGCGGCAGCGCGCGGTTCGCTCAGGGCGGCGGCATCCCGGCCGCCGAGCCCCCGGCGCTCACCGCTCAGGTCGCCGCGGCGCTCGGGCTCCCGCCCGGCTAGTCCCCCGCCCCGCCATTCCGGCGCCCGGTCAGGAGGGATGCAGGCTGACCGCGGTCAGCAGGGCGAGCAGGAAGGTGATCAGGGCGCCCGCCCCGTGGACGGCCGGGATCAGGGCCCGGAGCCGCCAGCGGGTTTCCCTGGCCGGCGGGGACGGGTCGGCCAGCATGCGGTCGATCATGTCGTCGATGAGCTGGCCGGACAGCTGCTCGTCGGTCAGCGCGCTGGACAGCAGCTCGTCGGGCAGCTGGCTGACCAGCGCGGGACCGGCCAGCCCGGCCCGGGCCGGGCCCGGCGCCAGGCCCTCGTCCTCGGGCGCGCCGCCCGGCCCGGGGTAGGGCGTCCACAGCGTGACCGTGGAGATGCCCAGCCCGATCGCGGGCATGAGCAGGCCGACCGCCACCCAGGCCAGCCAGTGCCGCCCGGTGATCACGTAGCCGATCCACACCGCCAGCCCGGTCAGGGCCAGGCTGAAGTGCACGAACAGCAGGCCGGGGAACACGCCGTCCCGGCTGGCCCGCTGCCGGCGCAGGCCGCCGCCGATGATCGTCGACCGGAGCATGCGGGCCCCGATGCTGGCGGTCAGTACCCAGCTGATGAGCGTGGCTATGCGCACGGTCACCTCCACGGCACCAGGCGACCGGGACCTCGGCGCGAGCACTCAGCCTATCCGCCCCGATCAGCCCCGCGATAGCGGCCGGCGCCAGGCGGGGAATACTTCTTCCCGTGACCCAGCCCGCACGCCAAGGAGGAGCATTCGTGAGCGAGACCGGATCCGCCGCCGAGCCCGGTGCTGTGACCCCCGGTGCTGTGACCCCCGGTGTTGTGACCCCCGGTGTTGTGACCAAGGCGAGCCCCCGGACGGTGGCCGACACGGTCAGCAAGCTGACCGGCACGATCGCCGCCAAGGGCCTGACCCTGTTCGCCGTGATCGACCAGCGCGAGGCGGCCCAGAAGGCGGGCCTGGACCTGCGGGACACCGTCCTGGTCGTATTCGGCAGCCCGGCGGCCGGCACCCCGGTCATGGCGGCCGTGCCGCTGGCCGCCCTGGACCTGCCGCTCAAGGCGCTGATCTGGGACGACGGCGGCCAGACCAAGGTCTCGTACTACGATCCCGCCGCGCTGGCCGCGCAGCATCACGTGCCCGACAGCCTGGCCGGCAACCTGGCCGCCATCAACGGGCTCACCGACGCCCTGATCGCCCCGTAACCGCGCCCCGTAGCCGCGCCCCGTAACCGGCCCGGCTGACCTCAGGAGGCTCGATGACCCGGTTCATCAAGGACGACGACTTCGACGACCAGTTCGCGCGGACCCTGTCGGCGGCGGCGTCGGGCTGCGCCGACCTCGGGGAGGCGTTCGCGACCGCCGACCGGATCGTGCCCGGCGACCTGGACTCCTGGCACCGCGAGTGGGCCCGGACGGCCGGCCAGGTCCGGGACGAGGCCGACGACAGCGTCGACGCGGGCCACCTGGCCAGCGGATCCGAGTGCTACCTGCGGGCGAGCGAGTACTACCGGCAGGCGTTCTTCTACGCCCGCGACGACCTGGACTCCCCCGTGCTGCTGGACAGCTACGCGGCCCACCGGGCCAGCTTCCTGGCCGCGCTCCCCGCCCTGCCCTTCCCGGCCGAGGCGGTCGCCATCCCGTACCAGGACACCATGCTGGACGGGTACCTCTTCCGGCCCGACGACGGCGGCGGGTCCCGGCCGACGATCATCGCGCCGGCGGGCTACGACTCCACCGCCGAGGCGGGCTACTCGTTCACGGCCGTGGACGCGCTGCGGCGCGGCCTGAACTGCCTGGTGTTCGAGGGTCCGGGCCAGGGCGGAGTGCTGTACGAGCAGCGGCTGTACTTCCGGCCGGACTTCGAGGCGGTGCTCGCCCCGGTCGTGGACTGGCTGGTGACCCAGCCGGGCGTGGACGCCGCCCGGCTGGTGCTGTTCGGGCGGAGCTTCGCGGGCTACCTGGCCCCGCGGGGCGCCACCGGCGAGCACCGCATCGCCGCGCTGGTCTGCGACCCGGTCCAGTTCGACTTCGCGGCCACGGCCAGGCGCCGGATGGGCGACGATCTGTGGGCCCAGGTCGAGGCGGACGACCCGGCGGCGGACGAGGTGCTGGACGGGCTGCTGGCCGACCCGCGACGGCGAAACTTCTTCCAGTCCCGGATGGTCACCCACGGCACCCCGACCATGCGCGGTTACCTGCGCGAGCTGGCCCGGTTCAGCCTGGCCGGCCTGG
Organism: Streptosporangiaceae bacterium; assembly: GCA_050698895.1. GTDB lineage: Bacteria > Actinomycetota > Actinomycetes > Streptosporangiales > Streptosporangiaceae > DASUBV01. The sequence continues at coordinate 4,305 of JBOHCO010001057.1, read as the reverse complement.
CCGGCCAGATTGACTGCCCGACGCTGGCCCTGGATGCCGAGGGCGACCCCACGTCCTACGGTCAGCTCGACGCGTTCGCCAAGCGGCTGACGGCCCCGGTCACCACGCACCGGTTCACCGCTTCCGAGGGCGCGGGCGGGCACTGCGAGGGCCTGGGCCAGCGGCGCCTGGAGCGGGTCGTGTACGACTGGATCGAGACCGTCCTGCCGGGCTAGGTGTCCGGGGAGCCGGGTCTCGTTCGACTACCGGGAAAGGGCGGGCACGGGCCCGCCCCGCTGGCCGACCGGGAGGACGCTCATGAAGTACCTGTTCCTGCTGAACGACGCCGCGGACGGCCCGCCTGACGACCCGGCCAGTCCCGAGTACGCCGAGATGTACGCCCGGTACGACCGGGCCCTGACGGCCATGCGGGAGGCCGGGGTGCTGATCGACTGCGCGCCGCTGCGCGGGTACTCGTCGGCCACCACGGTCCGGGTCCGCGACGGGGAGACGATCCTGACCGACGGCCCGGCGGCCGAGATCAAGGAGCAGTGCGGCGGCTACACCCTGATCGAGTGCGAGGACCTGGACGAGGCCCTGAAGTGGGCCGCGATGATGCCCGCCGCCTGGACCGGCTCGGTCGAGGTCCGCACGGTCATCTACACCCGGGCGCCGAGCTGAGCGAGGAACTGCTCAGCGCCCACTGGTGGGCGGCGGTGGCCAGCGTCACCCGGATGGTCGGTGACCTGGCCATAGCCGAGGACGCCGTGCAGGAGGCGTGCCTGGCCGCCCTGGTCCAGTGGCCGGATGGCGGCGTGCCCGCCGACCCGCGCGGCTGGCTCATCGGCGTCGCCCGGCACAAGGCGCTCGACGTGGTCCGGCGGGAGGCTCGCCGGGGGGCCAAGGAGGAGGCCGCGGTGCGCGAGCTCGACCCAGACTCCCTCCATCCGCAGAGCTCCCGGAGCTCCCGGAGCTCTCAGAGCTCCCCGAGCCTGGAGGGACCGGCCGGCGACGAGCTCGGGCTCATCTTCATGTGCTGCCACCCGGCCCTGGCCCTGGACGCCCGGGTGGCGCTGACCCTGCGCTGCGTGTGCGGCCTGAGCACGGCCGAGATCGCCGCCGCGTTCCTGGTCCCCGACGCGACCATGGCCAAGCGGCTGACCCGGGCCAAGAACAAGATCCGCGACGCGGGCATCCGGCTGCGGATGCCCGCCCGCGAGGACCTGGCCGGCCGGCTGGCGGCCGTGCTGCGCGTGGTCTACGTCGTGTTCACCGAGGGCCACAAGGCCAGCGCCGGCGCCGCGCTGGTCCGCGGCGAGCTGTGCGACACCGCCATCCGGCTGGCCCGCGGCCTCAGCGCGCTGCTGCCCGACGAGCCCGAGGTCACCGGCCTGCTCGCGCTGCTGCTGCTCACCGACGCCCGGCGGCCGGCCAGGACCGGCCCGGACGGCGAGCTGGTGCTGCTGGCCGACCAGGACCGCAGCAAGTGGGACGCGGCCCTGGTGGCCGACGGCGAGCGGCGGCTGACCAGCGCGCTGCGCCTCGGCCGGCCCGGCCCGTACCAGCTGCACGCCGCCATCGCGGCCTGCCATTCCACCAGCCCGGACGCGGAGCAGACCGACTGGCGGCAGATCGCGGCGCTGTACGGGGAGCTGATCCGCTACGAGCCCACCGCGGTGGTCGAGGCCAACCGGGCCATCGCCGTGGCCATGGCCGAGGGCCCGGCGGCGGGCCTGGTCATCCTGGACGCGGTCGGCCACCACCCGCAGCTGCGCCGCTGGCCCCAGCTGCACGTCGCCCGGGCCGACCTGCTGGCCCGGCTGGGCCGGGACGACGAGGCCGCGGCCGCCTACCGGGCGGCGCTGGAGCTGGACCCGGCCACCGCCGAGCGCAACTTCATCAACCGCCGCCTGGCCGCCCTCGGCGGCGACTGAACCAGCCCCGCCCGCGGCCGGGCATGACGGCGGAGCCGGGCGTCCGGCAGACTCGGCACCGCGACTTCCATACCGGATCGAAGGACGGGGCCATGCAGCCAGCACCAGGACAGCGCGTAGCAGCTCAGCAGGCCGACGGCCAGCCGCCGGCGGCGGAGCTGGGGCGGACCGGGATGGTGCTGAGCCGGGTCGGGCTGGGCACGTGGGCCCAGGGCGGCGGGGGCTGGGCGGCCGGCTGGGGCCCGCAGGACGACCGCGAGTCGCAGGCCGCCATCCGGGCCGCCGTCGAGGCCGGGATCAACTGGGTCGACACCGCCCCGGCCTACGGGCACGGCCACGCGGAGGAGGTCGTCGGCCAGGCCACGGCGGGCCTGACCGACGGCGACCGGCCCTACGTCTTCACCAAGCTGGGACGGCGCTGGGACCCGGCCGACCCGATGGCCCCGCTGACCACGGACCTGACCGCGGCCTCGATCCGGCAGGAGGTCGAGGACTCGCTGCGGCGGCTGCGGACCGAGCGCATCGACCTGCTCCAGGTGCACTGGCCGCCCACCGACGGCACGCCGGCGGAGGAGTACTGGGGTGCGCTGGTCCGGCTGCGCGAGCAGGGCAAGATCCGCGCCGCCGGGGTGTCCAACCACGATGTCGGCCAGCTCGAGGCGGCCGAGCGGGTCGGCCACGTGGACAGCCTCCAGCCGCCGTTCTCGATGATCCGCCGGGACGCGGCGGCGGCTGAGATCGGCTGGTGCGCGGCGCACGGCACCGGCGTGATCGTGTACAGCCCGCTGCAGGCCGGGCTGCTGTCGGGGGCGATGACCCCGGAGCGGGCGGCGGCCCTGCCGGCCGACGACTGGCGGGCCCGCAACCCGGAGTTCGCCGGGGACCGGCTGAGCCGCAACCTGGCCCTGGCGCAGCGCCTGCGGCCGGTGGCCGAGCGGCACGGCACGACGCCGGCCGCGGTGGCCGTGGCCTGGGTGCTGGCCTGGCCGGGGGTGACGGGGGCCATCGTGGGGGCGCGGCGGCCGGCGCAGCTGCGGGACTGGGCGGCGGCGGGCGCGCTGCGGCTGGGCGACGCCGACCTGGATGAGCTGGCTGGCGCCATCGAGGCCACCCGGGCCGGGACCGGCCCGGCGCGGCCCAGCCCGCGCTAGGCCAGCCCTTGTTTCGGAGCCTGGTCTTTCCGGCTGGTCAGGCGCCGAGCGTGCGGGTGAAGCCGGGCGGGACGACCAGGTCCTCCGGGCTTAGCTCGTGGATGCTGGACCGGCCCAGGCCGAGCAGGGCCGAGTCGATGCCGCCGCGCAGGATGTCGAGCACGTTCTCCACGCCGGCCTGGCCATTGGCGGCCAGGCCCCACAGGTAGGCGCGGCCGATCAGGACCGCCCGCGCGCCCAGGGCCAGCGCCTTGACCACGTCGCTGCCGCGGCGGATGCCGCCGTCGAGCAGCACCTCGATCTGCCCGCCGACCGCCTCGGCCACGGCGGGCAGGGCCCGGATCGTGGCCGGCGTGCCGTCCAGGTCGTTGCCGCCGTGATTGGAGACCGAGATCGCCGTGGCGCCGGCGTCGATGGCGCGCTTGGCGTCGTCCGCCCGCGTCACGCCCTTGATCATGAACGGCCCGCCCCACTGCTCGCCCAGCCAGCGCACGTCGTCCCAGGTCGGCAGCGGCGACTGCATCCACTGGCCGTAGGCGCCGAAGAAGGTGAGCGGCGGCTCGCCTCGGGCGGTGACGTTGGGGACGGTGAGGTCGGGCAGCGAGCCGGACCGGACGAAGTCGAGCAGCCACCGCGGCCGCATCAGCACCTCGGGCGCGAAGCGGGCCATGGTGGACAAGTCCAGCCGCTCCGGGATGACCGGGCTGCCCCAGTCCCGGCCGTTGGAGAAGGTCCAGTCCAGGGTCAGGATCAGGCCCGCCACCCCGGCCGCGCGGGACCGCTCGAGGTGCCTGACCATGTCGTCGCGGGTGCCAACCCAGTAGGTCTGGAAGAAGGTCTGCGGGCTGACCTTGGCGACCTCCTCGAGGGGCTGGCTGGCGAACGAGCTCAGGCTCATCACGGTGCCGCGCGCGGCGGCGGCGCGGGCCACGGCCAGCTCGCCTTCGGGGTGCACGGCCTGGACGCCGGTCGGCGAGATGATCACGGGCATGGACACGGGCTGGCCCATGACCGTGGTGGCCTGGTCGCGCTGCGCGGCCAGGCCGGCGATGTGCGGGGCGAAGCCCAGCTCGCTGAAGGCCCGGACGTTGTCCCGGACCGTGACGCCGCGCTCGGAGCCGGCGATCAGCGCCCCGTACACCGACTTGGGCAGCCGCTTACGGGCCCGCCGCTGCGCCACCGCGACCGTCTCGAACCACGCGTTGGCCATCACTCACCCCGCCGAGTCGCACTCCAGTCCA
>JBOHCO010001056.1:0-5387 GCA_050698895.1 Streptosporangiaceae bacterium | reverse complement strand
ACCAATCCCGGAGCGCTGGACGCGATCGCGGGCGCCCGCCGGATATGACGCCTCGCCCGCGAACCCGTTAAACGACGGGGTGGGCGGTCCGCCGGTCGCGCATCGTGGTTAAACGGTGCGCCTTAGCCGCGAATTGCCTCGCGGCCCCGGTGTACAGTTCGGTGTCCAGCACGAGGAGTTCGTCCATGCACGACAAGCCCCCCGGCATCCGCCGCCTGTGCGTCGCGTTCGGCATCGAGCCCTCCGGCGAGCGCGACGGCGCGGAGCAGGTCTCGGCCGCGCAGCGCGTGGCCGAGACGATCACCGGCGTGTGCACCTCGCTGGGACTGGACCGGATGCTGGTGAACCGCTCCCCGGCCGACGGCGAGCAGATCGGCCTGCTGCCCGTCGGGATCGACGAGCCACGCGTCGTGTCCTCCCTGGTGGAGGGGCTGTCCTCGGCGCTCGCCGAACTCGACGTGCCGCCCGGCGACCGCGGTCCGATCCGGCTCCGGGTCGCCTTTCACGAGGGCGTGACCACGCTGGCGGCCGATGGCTTCGGCGGCCGGGCGGTGACCAAGGTGCGCGAGCTGGCCGGCAGCCCGCACCTGCGAGCGGCCCTGGACGAGCATCCGCGCGCCCGCCTCGCGGTCGTGCTCTCCGATCCGGTCTTCGAGGGGGTCGGCCACTGCGACGATCCCGGCCTGCCCGCCGACCAGTTCCGGCCGGTCAAGATCGCCAACTTCGGCCCGGCGCCCGCCAGCACCGCCTGGATCTACGTGCCGGCCTGAGCCTCCAGCACGTCGAAGTCCCGCTCGGCGTACAGCCGGTGCTCCCACTCCTCGATGACCACGGCGCCCAGGCAGCGGCGCACCGGGAAGCTCTCCGGCTCCGGGTAGCCCGGCTCCCGCACTGGCTCGGTCACGCCGTTCAGCTGCTCGTCGGTCAGCCCGGCCAGCACCTCGCGGACGGTCGCCATCCGGTCCGCGCGCAGCGCCAGCACCTCGTCCAGCGACGGCCGCGCGGCGCGGTCGCGCGGGACACTGGGCTCGTCGGGCATCTCGTCGTGGGGCAGGTCCAGCGGATCCCAGGGCGACGGGTCGCCGAGCATGGCGCGGCGGACCCAGGCGTCGGTCGCGAACACCAGGTGGCGCAGCGTCTCGATGAACGACCACTCACCGTCCACCTGGCGGTGCAGCAGCTCCGGATCCAGGCCGCGGGCCCGCTGCACCGTCTGCGGCCACAGCCGTTCCAGGCTGGCCCAGGCCTCCCGGTACCCGTCGGCGTCGACGGGGCGCATCCGGGCCCGGTCCGGGTAGCGCCGGTTGAGCTCGGCCTCCACCAGCGGCACCACGTCCACGCCGTTGACCCGCAGGCTCACGACCTCGCCGCTGATCTCCGCGTCGTCCACGAGCGCGCCGCGGATGCTGACCCCGGTCAGGTCGACCAGGCTGAAGCGGGCGTTCCGCAGGTCGACGTCGCGGAACCGCGCGCTGGTCAGGTACACGTCCTCGAAGCGGGACCCGGTCAGGTTCTCGCTGATGAACTCGGCCATCTGCCCAGCCTGCCACGCGGGCGGCGGTCTGAGTCGCGGATGGCCGAGCCGTCACAGCGGGCGTCGGCCGCCATGGTGGCCGAGGCCGTTGCCGGTAATTTCGTTTGGTGCCAAACTAATTGGCATGACTGCGCCTGTGGACCTCACCGACCTGGACATCTGGGCGCGCGGAGTGCCGTACGCCGAGTTCGCGCGGCTGCGCCGGGAGGCGCCCGTGACCTGGTTTGACGAGCCGGCGCCGAACTCGGGGTTCTGGTCGGTGCATCGCTACCAGGACATCGTCTCGGCCAGCCGCAACGTGGCGGAGTTCTCCTCGGCCCGCGGGGTGTCCTTCGAGGAGCCGAGCGACGCGGACATGGCCGCGCGGCTGACGATCATCGACATGGACCCGCCGGAGCACACGACGCTGCGCAAGGTCATGTCGGGCAGCTTCACCCAGCGGGCGGTCGCGGTCTACGAGCACTTCGTCACGGAGCTGACCGAGCGGGTGCTGGACACGGCGCTCGGCGGGCTGGGCAGCGCCGGGCACAGCGGCGAGCTGGACTTCGTCGACGCGATCGCCAAGGAGGTGCCGATCCGGGTGCTGGCCCGGATCATGGGCCTGCCCGCGGCGGGCCTGGACCAGTTCATCGACCTGGGCGACCGGCTGATCTCCAACACGGACCCGGATGTCACCGACGTGGTCTGGGGCCGGGATGACACCGATGAGTACCGCAACTACCCGTTCCGCAGCCCCTACGGCAAGCAGCTGTGGGACCTGGGCCGGGAGGTGGTCGCGCAGAAGATCCGGGCGCCGGGGGACGACCTGCTGTCCACGCTGCTGGCCGCCGAGGTGGACGGCGAGCGGCTGACCGAGCGGGACCTGGACAACCTGTTCTCGATCTTCGTGATCGCGGGCAACGAGACGACGCGGATCGCCATCGCCCAGGGCGTCCTGGCCTTCTGCGAGCACCCGGAGCAGTGGGACCGGCTGCGGGCCGATCCGGGGCTGCTGACCCCGGCCACCGAGGAGGTGCTCCGGTGGAGCTGCCCGACGCACTTCATGCGCCGCACGGCGGCGGCGGACACCGAGCTGGGCGGGGCGGCGATCCGGGCCGGGGACAAGGTCATCCTCTGGTACGCATCGGGGAACCGGGACGAGGCGGAGTTCGCCGACCCGGACGTGTTCGACATCGGGCGCGTGCCGAACCGGCACCTGAGCTTCGGCCGGGGCGGCCCGCACCTGTGCATCGGCGTGCACCTGGCCAAGCTGGAGGTGCGCATCGTGCTGGCCGCGCTGGCCGCCCGGGTGGCCCGGTTCGAGCTGGCCGGCGAGCCGCGGCGGATCCGCTCGAACTTCACCAACGGCCTGCGGGCCCTTCCGGTGCGGCTCAAGCTCGGCTGATCACCGGGCCGGGGCCATCGGCTGATCACCGGGCCGGCGCGATCGGCGGTCCGCCTCGAATGTGACCCTTGACACGGTATCGTTTGCGTCCGTACGATCCCTGCACACGACGGGCTGAGGTGGAGGAAACGATGCCGAAATCGGAGTCCTACGAGCGGCTGGGCGACAAGCGCCTGGGGCTGCCCGATGTCATCGCTCAGTCGGTCGGGTTCATGGGCCCGGTGTTCTCCTCGGCCTTCGTGATCCCGCTGGTCGTCGGGGTGATCAGCGCATCCGGCAAGGGCGGCGGCATCGCCTCGCCGCTGTCGGTGCTGCTGGCGGCGGTGGGCATCTTCGCGCTGGGCTGGATCATCTCCTCCTACGCCAAGGAGGTGCACGCGGCCGGCTCGCTGTATGACTACGTGACGCGCGGGCTGGGCGTGCGGGTCGGCACGGCCGCGGGGTGGCTGTACTACGGCGGCGTGACGGTCCTGATGACCGGGCTGATGCTGCTGGTCGGCGGCTACCTGCAGAGCACCATCCTGTCCGAGTTCGGCGTCAGCCCGCTGCCGTCCTGGGCCTGGACGGTACTGCTGATCGCGCTGGTGGCGATGTTCCTGTACTTCGGGGTGCGGCTGTCCACCCGCAGCCAGCTGGCCCTGGCCCTGGTGTCGATGCTGGTGGTGCTGATCTTCTTCATCACGGTCATCGTCAAGCTGGGCTCGGCCAACAGCGTCGCCCCGTTCAAGCCGTCCTCGGCGGCCGACGGCTGGTCGGGCATCTTCTTCGGCGTGCTGTACGGGGTGCTGCTGTTCGTGGGCTTCGAGACCGCGGCCAACCTGGCCGAGGAGACGCCCAACCCGCGCCGGGAGATCCCGATCGCGATCATGGTCACGGCGGCCATCGCGACCGTGTTCTTCGTCCTGGCCACCTACGTCGAGGTGGCCGGCTTCCACTTCAGCCTCAGCAAGCTCACCGCGGCGGCCGGGGCCCCGCTGTTCGCGCTCGGCGCGCCGGCCAGCGCGGGCGGCTACGGCAGCGTGTGGGTCGACCGGCTGCTGGAGCTCGTGGTGCTGTTCGACATGATCGCGGTGGTCATCGGCTGCGCGGTCTCGGGGTCGCGCGGCAACTTCGCCATGGCCCGCGACCGCCGGGTGCCAGCCCAGTTCGCGATCGTGTCCAAGCGCAACGGCACGCCCCTGGGCGCCGCGGCGTTCCTGGTCGCCGCCTCGATCGCCACGCTGCTGGTCAACCAGTTCTGGACCGGGCTGTTCGCGCTGCCCAAGACCCCGCACTACTTCGCGCTGTTCGCCTGGGGCTCCACGTTCGGCGGCTTCGCGCTGGTGGTGGTCTACCTGCTGATGTGCGTGGGCTCGCTGCGGACCTACACGACCAACCTCAGCCGGGTCCGGCTGGCCATCGCGGCCGTCATCGGCATCCTGGTCACGGCGGGCGCCATCTTCGGCTCGTTCTACAAGGTCACCAGTCCCACCATCTGGGCGCCCTGGCTGGCGCTGGCCTTGCTGGCGGTCGGGTTCTTGTCCACGTTCGTGCTCCGGGCCCGGACCTCGGCCAGCACTCAGCTCCCGGACCTGACCGCGGGCCGGGCCCGATGACCGCGGGCCGGGCCAGGGCCGCCCGGGTGGCGGCGGGCGTGGCGGGCGGGTGAGCGCGGCGCGGAGAGTCCTGGTCACCGGCGGCGGGACAGGCATCGGCGCGGCCGTGGCCGGCGCGCTGACCACGGCCGGCGACCAGGTGGTCATCTGCGGCCGGCGCGCGGCGCCGCTGGCCGCCGTCGCGGAGCGCACCGGCGCCCGGCCGGTCACCTGCGACATCGCCGACCCCGGTGCGGCGGGGCGGCTGGTGGACCGCGCGGCGGCCGAGCTCGGCGGGCTGGACGGGCTGGTGCTGAACGCCGGGGTGATGCACCCCGGCGGCGTGGCCGAGCTGCCGGTCGCCGACTTCGCGGCGATGGTCTCGGTGAACCTGACCGGCGCCTACGCGGTCGCCCGGGCCGCGCTGCCGCACCTGCTGGACAGCCGCGGCGCGGTGGTGTCGGTAGCCTCGATCGCCGCGCTGCGCGCCGCCAGCGGCATGGGCGGCTACGCGGCGACGAAGGCCGGGCTGGCCATGCTGACCCAGTCGCTGGCCGTGGACCACGCCCACGAGGGCCTGCGCGCCAACGCGGTCTGCCCGGGCTGGACGGTCACGGAGATGGCCGACGAGGAGATGGCGGCGTTCGGCGTCGAGCGGGGCATCTCCGCCGCGCAGGCCTACGAGCTGGTGACCGCGCTGGTCCCGCAGCGGCGGCCGGCCAGCGCGGACGAGGTCGCCTCGGTGGTGTGCTGGCTGCTGTCCGATGCGGCGTCCTACGTCAACGTCGCGGTCATCACGGTCGACGGCGCAGCCTGCGCTGTCGACGTGGGCACGATCGCGTTCGACCCGCGCGTCCAGCTGCGCCGTGATCATGATCAAGGCCAGCTGTAGGCA
>JBOHCO010001055.1:0-4848 GCA_050698895.1 Streptosporangiaceae bacterium | reverse complement strand
CGGCCGGCCCGCTGCAGCAGCCGCGCGCCGGTCTCGGCCTCCAGCCGGGCGATGTGATGGCTGATCGAGGGCTGGGCGTAGTTCAGCGCGCGGGCCGCCCCCGTGACCGAACCGTGCCGGGCCACGGCGACCAGCACCCGGAGCCTGATCACGTCCAGCATGGATCAACTATAGATCGACTCGATGCTTTAGGTCAGGCATCCCGCGCCGGCCTATTCAAGGCCGCTGAACTGCCCGGCTGCGCTACCGCCCGTCCAGCAGCGGCGATTCCGGGCGGCGGGGCGGCACCCCGCCCCGGGCGGCTCGCTGCGCCTTCCGCCGCCAGGCGATGCCCGACAGCGCCTCCAGCACCACCCGGTTGGCCAGGTACGCCGTGACCTCGGCGTGATCGTAGGGCGGCGCCACCTCGACCACGTCCACGCCGGCCACCGGCAGCTCCATGGCGATCCGCCGGACCGCGTCCAGCAGCTGCCGGGTGGTCAGCCCGCCCGGCTCCGGCGTGCCCGTGCCCGGCGCCATGCCCGGATCCACCACGTCCACGTCCACCGACAGGAACACCCCGTCGCACTCGTCGAGCGCGATCGCGAACGCCTCGGTCAGGCAGTCGTCCAGGCCCCTGGTCACGACCTCGGTCATCTCGAAGCTGCGCATCCGCTGCCCGGCCATCCAGTCCAGCGTCTCCGGCTCGGGCCAGTACCCGCGGAGCCCGACCTGCAGGAACCGGTCACCGCGGACCGCGCCCGACTCGATCAGCCGGCGCATCGGCGTGCCGTGCCCGTGCAGCGAACCGAACTGGGTGTCGCCGGTGTCGGCGTGTGCGTCGAAGTGGATCATCGACAGCCGTCCCCAGCCGACGTGCCGGGCCACCCCGGTCGCGTCGGGCAGCGCGATCGTGTGGTCGCCGCCCAGGATGACGGGGATCGCGCCGTGCTCGCTGGCCGTCTGCACCGCCTGCTCCAGGCGGCGCAGCGACAGCTCGGTGTCGCCCGAGGGCATCTCGATGTCGCCCGCGTCGGCGATCCGCAGCTCGACCAGCGGGTCCACGCCCAGGGCCAGGTGCGGCCGGGACCCGTCGTGCGGCAGGTAGTCGGTGAACCGGATGGCCTGGGGCCCGAACCTGGCCCCCGGCCGGTGCGAGGTGCCGCCGTCGAACGGGGCCCCGATGATCATGATGTCGGTGCCGGCCCAGGACGCCGGGTCCTCCAGGTCGGCCCGCGGCACGCCCAGGAACGTGGCATCGGGTCCGTACATATTGCCTAGTCGCGCCATCGGCCCTCCACCCAGCCAAGCATCTGCACCAGCAAGATCTGCACCAGCAACGCAGCCGACGATACCGGGAAACACGGACCGGCCCGGGCCCGCCCGCGCTGCGGGCAGGCCCGGGCCGTGTGCCGGCAGACGGTCAGCGGGCTCCGGCACGGGCGGCGTCGCCGTCCAGGGCCGGGGGCTCGATCCCGCTGTCGCCGACCGCCGGGCCGCCGGGCAGGATCCGGGCCAGCGGCCGCGGCAGCCACCAGTTCGCCTTGCCCAGCAGTTCCATCACCGCCGGCACCAGGACCAGCCGGACCAGCGTGGCGTCGATCAGCACCGCGACGGCCAGGCCGAGCCCGATCTGCTTGACCGACACGTTCGCGCCGAGCACGAAGGACAGGAACACCGCCACCATGATCGCCGCGGCGGCCGTGATCACCCGCGCCGTGCTGGCCAGGCCGCTGGCCACCGAGCCCGCGTTGTCGCCGGTCGCGTCGTAGGCCTCGCGGATCCGCGAGATCAGGAACACCTCGTAGTCCATGGACAGGCCGAACAGGATCACGAACAGGAACACCGGGACCCAGGTCGTCACCGGCATGGCCTCGGGGAACCCGAACAGCTGCCGCAGCCAGCCGTGCTGGGTGATCATGACCAGCACCCCGTAGGCCGCGCTGATGGACAGCAGGTTCATGATCGCCGCCTTCACCGCGATGGTCACCGACCGGAACATCGCCACCAGGAGCAGCATCGACAACAGGACCACGGCCAGGATCACCCAGGGCAGCCGCGAGCTCATCACGTTGGCGAACGCCACGTTGGCCGCGTTCGGGCCGGTGACGTAGGCCCGGATGCCGGTGCCCGCCGTCGCCCGGGGCAGCACCTTGTTAGTTAGCTGGTTGACGACTGTGTCCGTGGCCGGGTTCTGCTCGCCGGTCGTCGGGTAGGCGATCACCATGGCCGCGCGCCCGTCGGTGCTGGTCACGGTGGGAGTGACGGCGGCGATCCCCGGCGTCGCGCGCAGCGCGCCGGCCAGCGTGGTCAGCTCGGCCATGTGCGCGCCGCCGGCCGGCAGCCTCGCGGCGACGATGAGCGGGGCGTCGAAGCCCGGCCCGAACCCGTCCGCCATGGTGGCGTAGCTGGCGTAGCCCATCGTCCCGTGCGCCTGGGCCGACTCGTCCGGCATGCTCAGCTTGATGCCGAGGGCCGGCGCCGCCAGCACCAGGATCACCGCCGCACTCAGGATGGCCGCCACGGCCGGCCGCCGCTGCACGACGGCCGCCCACCGATAGGCCCAGGACCCGGATCCTGAACCGGGCTCGCTGGCCGGCTCGCGGCCCCGCCCTGGCCGCCGCAGCCGGATGGACCGCTGCAGCCGGGTGCCGGTGAAGCCGAGCAGCGCGGGCAGCAGGGTCAGCGCGGCCAGCACCGTCATGCCCACGGTGACCGCCGCCGCCACGGCCACGCCGTTCAGCAGCGACTGGCGCAGCACCAGCAGGCCCATCATCCCGATCACCACGGTGGTGCCCGCGATCAGCACCGAGCGGCCGGCCGTGGCCATCGTGGTGACCAGCGCGTCCTCCGGCGCCGCGCCCGACCGCAGGCCCTCGCGGAACCGGGTCACCAGGAACAGCGCGTAGTCCACGCCCACGCCCAGCCCGACCATGGACGCCACGATCGGCCCGAACGACGGCGCCGGGATCAGGTGCCCGATCAGCGCGATCAGCGACAGCCCGCAGCCAATGCCGAACAGCGCGGTCACGATGGGCAGCCCCATGGCCAGCACCGACCCGAACGCGATCAGCAGCACGATCGCCGCCGCGCCGGTGCCGATCCCGTCGGTCGCCCCGCCGTAGGGGGTCTCCGCGTTGTCGACCACGTCGCCGCCCAGGCTGAACCGCAGCCCGTGGACCGACGCCGCCGTGGCGTCGTGCATCAGCGCCAGCGCCTCGCTGTTCGAGATCTTGGTGTTCGGCACCGAGAACTGCACGCTGGCGAACGCGATGTGCCCGTCCCGGCTGATCTGGCCGGGGGCCCGGTACGGGCTGGTCACCGAGCTGACCCCGGCCGCACGGGAGAACGGGACCAGCGCGCTGGTGATCCGGTCGCGGACGGCCGGGGAGCTGATCGGCTGCGCGGAGCGGATGGCCAGGGTGAGCGTGTCCCCGGACTGCCGGTGAAAGTGCTGGTTCAGCAGTGTCTGGCCGGGGTCAGCGGTGCCAAAGTTGTCGTCGGCCGGGGCGCCGAACCTGGTCCACAGCGTGATCAGGCAGGCCAGCCCGACCAGCCAGGTCACGGTGGTCAGCCAGCGGTGCCGGTAGCAGGCCCGGCCAGCCCGGCCCAGTAGTGAGGGGCGGTACGGGTGGTGCGACATGGATGCTCATCTCCTGCGAGCCACGGGAGTTCTTGTCGCACTCCAGCCTCGTCACACGGGGCCGTCGGCACGTCCTGCGGGGGGAGGCAGTTGCCCGGGCTGCTACTCGCTCGGGCGTACTTCCCGCGGAGTACCGCAGCCGCCGGGCCGACCGCCGGCCGGCCCGGGCCCGGATGGCACGATGACGGCATGACCAGCGGCGATGGGCGGCATATCCCGCTAATGGGCACCTTCAACATGCGCGACGTCGGCGGCTACCCGGCGGCCGGCGGCCGTACCACGCGGTGGCGGACGCTGCTGCGCTCGGACACGCTGCACCGCGCCGACGCCACCGGCCCGGTGCTCCAGGGCTACGGCCTGCGCACCGTGCTGGACCTGCGCACCGACTTCGAGGCCGACTTCGCGCCCAGCCCGTCCTGCGGGCCGGGCACCCGGACCGTGCGGATCTCGCTGATCGGCGACGACGCGCCGGGGCTGCCGCAGCGGCTGGAGGCCATCTACCAGTACCTGATTGACCGGCGCGGCGAGTTCATCGCCACCGTGATCGGCGAGCTGGCCGCGGCCGGGTCGGTGCCCGCGCTGGTGCACTGCAGCGCGGGCAAGGACCGCACCGGCATCGTGATCGGCCTGGTCCTGGCCGTGCTCGGGGTGCCCGACGAGGTCATCGCGGCCGACTACGCGGTGAGCGCGAGCCGGATCGACCCGAGCGTGCTTGAGGCCCTGAGTCACATCCCCGGCAGCGCCGCCGGCACCGGCAGCCTGACTCCGGACCTGCTGGCCAGCCCGCCCTCGCTGCTGCTGGACGTGCTGGCCAGGGCCCGCGCGGCCGGCGGCGGCACGGTGGAGGGCTACCTGACGTCGCACGGCCTCCCGCCCGCCAGCCTGGACGTCCTGCGCGAGACGCTGACCCACTAGCCCGCGCTGGCCGGATCCGCCCGGCCACCGGATCCGCCCGGCCAGCAGCATGGCTGGCCCTCTGGTGCTGCTGTAGCAGCACCAGAGGGCCAACCATGACGTAAGCGCCAGCGGCCTCGGGGCCAGGCCGGGGGCTAGTGGGGCTGGTGTGACGGGGGGAGCGGGCTCGGGGCGGGAGGGGTGGCGGGGGTGGCCAGGCCGCAGGCGTAGGCGATGACCACGAGCTGGGCGCGGTCGCGGGCGGCCAGCTTGGTCATGGCCCGGCTCACGTGGGTCTTGGCCGTCAGCGGGCTGACGACCAGCTCGTCGGC
>JBOHCO010001054.1:0-2743 GCA_050698895.1 Streptosporangiaceae bacterium | reverse complement strand
GACCGGCGCCGACCTGACCGGCGCCGGCCTGGACGCCGGGGCCGACGCCGGCCCTGAGCCCAGCGCCGGGCCGTACCGTGGATGACGCCGGGTCCGGGCCCGCGGCTCCCGGCCAGGGCGGCGACCGGGCCCGGCGGGTGGCGGCCATCGACTGCGGAACCAACTCCCTGCGGCTGCTCATCGCCGACGTCAGCGTGGCCCGCCGCGAGCTGACCGACGTGCAGCGCCGGATGGAGATCGTCCGGCTCGGCCAGGGCGTGGACGCTACCGGCCGGATCTCCCCGCTGGCCCTGGCCCGCACGCTGGGCGTGCTGTCCCAGTACGCCCAGTCGATCCGGCAGGCCGGCGCCAGCGCCGTGCGCATGGTGGCCACCAGCGCGACCAGGGACGCCAGCAACGCGGCCGAGTTCGTGCACGGGGTCGTGGACATCCTGGGCGTCCCGCCCGAGGTCATCAGCGGCGAGGAAGAGGCCTGCCTGTCGTTCACCGGCGCCACCGGCGAGCTGGCCGGGCCGGCCGGGTCGGCCAGCCAGAACGGCCTGCCGTCGCCCTACCTGGTCGTGGACATCGGCGGCGGCTCGACCGAGTTCGTCGTCGGCGGCGACAGCGCCGACCCGCGCGGCGTCTCCATGGACATCGGCTGTGTCCGGCTCACCGAGCGGTACCTGCACTCTGACCCGCCGACCGCCGACGAGGTGGCCGCCGCGACCGCCGACATCGACGTCGCCATCACCCACGCGGCCCGGGCCGTGCCCGTGACCTCCGCCAAGACCCTGGTCGGCCTGGCCGGCTCGGTGACCACGGTGACCGCCATCGCGCTCGGCCTGACCGAGTACCAGCCGGCCCGCATCCATCACGCCCGCATCACCGCCGAGCAGGTGCACGAGGTCGCCCTCCGGCTGCTCGGCCAGACCCGCGAGGAGCGCGCCGCCATCCCGGTCATGCACCCCGGCCGGGTCGACGTCATCGGCGCCGGGGCCCTGGTCCTGGACCGCATCCTGACCCAGCTCGACTTCCCGGCCGTCGTGGCCAGCGAGCACGACATCCTGGACGGCATCGCCTGGTCTATCGCGGCCGATGACCAATAGCCCGTTCGTGCCGCCGGGCACCGGCTGGCCCGGCGACCCCGCGACCGCCGCCACGCCCGTCGCTGCCGACGCCGCCCAGGTGCGCGACCTGGCCGCCAGCGCCGGCTCGCTGGCCGAGCTGGCGGCCAGGGAGTCGGTCTGCCGGGCCTGCCCCCGCCTGGTGGCCTGGCGCGAGCAGGTCGCCCTGGCCAGGCGGCGGTCGTTCGCCAGCGAGCGGTACTGGGGCCGCCCCGTGCCCGGCTGGGGCGACGACCGACCGCGGGTGCTCATCCTCGGCCTGGCCCCCGCCGCCCACGGCGGGAACCGCACCGGCCGGGTCTTCACCGGCGACCGCAGCGGGGACTTCCTGTTCGCGTCCCTGTGGCGCTGCGGCCTGGCCAGCCAGCCGACGTCCGTCACCGCCGGCGACGGCCAGCGTCTGCTCGGGGCCAGAATGGTTGCCGCCGTACGGTGCGCTCCGCCGGCGAACAAGCCTGAGACTAACGAGCGGGACACCTGCGCACCCTGGCTTGCCGCCGAGCTCGCGCTCAGCCTGGCCGAACTGCGCGTCGTGGTCTGCCTGGGCGGCTTCGCCTGGCAGGTGCTGTGGCCCCAGCTGACCGCGGCCGGGTTCACTGTCCCCCGGCCCCGGCCCGCGTTCGGCCACGGCGCCGAGGTCGCGCTGCCCCGTCCGGACGGCGACCCGGCCCCGCTGCTCGTGCTCGGCTGCTACCACCCCAGCCAGCAGAACACCTTCACCGGCCGGGTGACCGAGCCGATGCTGGACGACGTCTTCGCGCGCGCCCGTTCCGCCGCCGGCCTGTAGCCCTCGTTCTGCTCGTCGTCTGCGGTCTCGCGCGCCCCGCGCGCCCCGCCAGCCCAAGCTGTGTGTTCGGCGACCAATCGATTACGAAGGGTAATGACAAAGATACAATGGTCACTCGGTGTGTATAACGACCAGGATCACATCAATTAGATAGGCGACATTGGCCGAGAATCGGGCCACCTTTATCCGCGAATGTAGAGTCAGACTAAGCACGCGGGGTATTATCACGAAGCCCCCGTAGCCCAAGGGAAGAGGCCGGCCCCCTAAAAGGGTCCCCAGTGTCGGTTCGACTCCGACCGGGGGTACCGCTGAACTGGCATTATGTGGTATGCGCCCGCCACGGCGCGATGGCTGAATGTTCAGTCAGCACCGTGGCGCCAGGCAAACGTTATAGTCGCGGCCGCCAACTGAGTGGGCGATGTTAATTGATCATGGGCCCGCGGGCAATGACCGCCTAACCTCCGGTAACGCCCCCGAGCGCCCACCCATCAGCCCAGCGAGCGCTTCTGATTCGCGGTGCCCCATTGGCCGGGGCCGGGACGGCGGCCGTCGGCTCGCCGCCGGGCGGTGCTACAGCGACGTCGGTGCACCAGCCACGTCGCTGCAGCGACGTGAGAGCACCAACCACGTCGTTGCGGCGAACGGCTGGGAGAGGGCTGGCCGAGGCTGGGGAGGCGGCTGGGCTGGGCGCGGCGGATGAGGCGGATGAGGCACGGCAGGCGCGCAAGGCGAGAGGGTAGACATCACCGCAGGGCGAGGGTGCGCGGCGCGGGTGCGAAGGGCGTGGGGTGCGCGGGGCGAAGGGCGCGGGGCGAGGGGTGCGAAGGGCGTAGGGTGCGCGGCGCGGGTG
>JBOHCO010001053.1:0-3997 GCA_050698895.1 Streptosporangiaceae bacterium | reverse complement strand
GCCTGCGCGACCGTCATCGTGTACTCGGTCGCCGCCCCGGCGCCGCCGAACTCCACCGCCACGGATCGCTCGAGCCGCTCCATCCACTCACCCGAGACCGCGCGGAACACCACCACGTTGCCGCGCTCGTCGGTCATGACCCCCGGATTCGGGTCGACGCCCGCCAGGTGCATCGTGACCTGGGGAATCAGCGGGAACGCCCGGCCCATGCCATCGGCGTCGACGACCGGCAGCCCCATCCGCCCGGCCCAGCACAGCGGCAGCAGCCCGTTGGACCCGCCGATCTCCGCCGGCATCAGGGCGGCCACCTCGCGCCCGGTGATCCGCTCGAGGTGCTCGCGCAGGACCGCGCCTTCGCCGCCGTTCTCGATCTTCTCGATGTGCACGGTCGGCGCGCCGACCATCCCGCACGGCATGATCAGCGCGTCTTCCGGCAGGTCATCGAGGTCCACGAGCTCGGTCGGCCCGACCTCCTCGAGCGATTGCAGCGCCAGCAGGAGCCCGATCCTCGGGTCGCCGCCACCCCCCGTGCCGAGGACCGCGCAGCCCCGGGCGAGTGCGCGCAGCGCGGGCTCATCGAGCAGCCGCTTCATGGCCGGGCAGTCAGCGTCATGTGATGTGTTTCCTGTTCTTCATCGGTATTTAAGGCCCTTTGATTAACAAATGGGCTCGCCACCCGCTCTGGCCTGCCGGGCCGGTCAGGAGCGGCAGCGATCAGAACATGTCTGGATAATGTCAGCCGTCCGGCACGCAGGTAACAGGCTGACTGACCAACGATCACCGGAAACGTGTGCAGCACGCCCAAGACCAGGGCCAAGACCAGTGGCCGCGAGCCCGGCGCGCTACTGAAGCAGGCGGGCTCGGCAGGCCAGCTGCAGCGCGAGCCGCTGGTCGGGATCGCTGAGGTCGACCAGCAGCACGCGGGTGATCTGGCGCAGGCGGTAGGTCACCGCGTTGCGGTGCAGGTGCAGCTTCTGAGCTGCTCGCACCGCCGAGCCCTGTTCGTCGAGATAGACCGCGAGGGTCCTGATCGCCGTCTCGGCGCGCGCGGGGCCGAGACGCTCGAGCGGGGCCAGCAGTTCCCGGACTGAGGTGCGCGCGCTGTCCGAGGCGTACCACTCCAGCAGCATCCGCTGAACCCCCGTCGCGTCATGCGCGGTGACCGGGTCGGTCCGGCCCGCGGCGCGGGCCGCAGCCAGCGCCGCCCGGGCCTCGGCCGCCGAGGCCCGCAGGCCGAGCGGCCCCTGATGCGCCGCGCCGACCCCGGCGCGCAGGCGCAGCCGCGGCAGCCGTTCCCTGGCCGCCTCCACCACCCGCTCGGCGGCACGGGCGGCGCGGGCCCCGGCCTGCGGGCCCGGATCGGATGCGGACATCGAGATCAGCATGACCGCACGGGACACACTGGACAGGTACCAGTTCCCCGACCCCGTCGCGGCCTGGAGCGCAACCTGCCCCGCGGCCTCAAGCAGCTCGAATCGGTGTACCTCGTCACGCCCGGCGTCATCGAGGTTGTCGGCCTCGATGCGGACCGCCACGTGCCACCCGGCCAGCGGCACGCCCAGCTGGCGGGCCCGGTCGAGCAGGTCCTCGCCCAGCGCGGCCTCGGAGATCAGCAGCTCGGTCAGCAGCTGGCCGCGGGACCGGACAGGCAGCTCACGGGACCGGCGCTCGGCGTCGTAGATCCGGCCGGCGGCCGCCGCCGCCGCGTGCAGCACGATGCGCGCCGCGACCGCCAGGTCGCCCGTGGCCGCCGGGGCGGCGATATAACCGACCGTCACCTGCGAGGTGACGACAGCGACTCCGGCATCGCCCGGATCGGCGGGGCCGAACTCGACCTCCGTGCCCAGGGCCCGGCTTACGGCCTCGCACATGGCCGTCAGGCTGGCACCCTGCTGCTCAAGACGAGTGACGGCGGTGATGCCCGCCTCTGCGCGGGCCAGGGCGACCTCCGCGGTTCCGCCGATCTCCCGCATGAGGGCCCTGAGCAGCCAGGTGACCTCGAGCTGCGCCGGGACGGAGACCAGGGCCATCCCGGAACGCTCGGCGATGTCGGCGGCGGTGGCGGTGGGACGCCAGCGGGAGCCGCTGAAGGCCGCCACCGCGGCCACGCCCTGGAGGGCCGCCCAGCGCAGGCCCATGTCGAACCGGTAATCAGTCGCGTCGGCAGATGCTGACCGGCCCAGCACGACCACGCTCGCCGCCGGGACCTGCGCGAGGTCAGCGAACTGCTCGGCCAGGCGGACGTGACGGATATCGCGGTTTCCGCCCGCGCCGGTGACCCGGGCGAGACCGCTCAGCAGCGGGCTGGCGATGACGGCATCGACGGATGGCATCACCGCCTCCTTGTGCAGGCGACACAGTACGGATGCAACTCTAGTGCAATCTGCTACTTACCCGCATGTGTCCGCGATGGCAGCATTCAGCTGTATGCCAGATATCAGGCTTGCCGTCGACATCGGCGGAACGTTCACCGACCTCGTGGCCCAGGACACCGCGACCGGCCAGGTCGTCCGCGCCAAGGCGGACACCACGCCCGGCGCGCTCGAGCAGGGGGTGCTGGCGGCGCTTGCCCAGTCCGGGGTCTCGGCCGGTCAGGTGAGCGCGTTCATCCACGGCACGACCGTGGTGATCAACACCGTGACCGAGCGCACCGGGGCCCGGACCGGCCTGGTGACCACGAGGGGGTTCCGGGACGTGCTCGAGATCGGCCGGGGCAACCGGCCGGACCTGTACAACCTGGCCTACCGCAAGCCCGAGCCGTTTGTCCCCCGCCATCTCCGGTTCGAGGTCGCCGAGCGCATGACCTACCGGGGCCAGGTCGCCGAGCCCGTGGATGTCGCGGCGCTCGAGCAGGTCGCTCAGCGCCTGGCCGCCGAGGGCGTGCAGGCCGTGGCGGTGTGCTTCCTGCACGCGTGGGCCAACCCGGCCCACGAGCAGCAGGCCGCCGAACTGCTGGCCGCCCGCCTGCCCGGCGTGTCCGTCGTCGCCTCGCACTGGGTCAGCGGCCAGTGGCGCGAGTACGAGCGAACCAGCACGGCGGTGCTGTCGGCCTATGTCCGGCCCGTCGTCGCCGCCTACCTCGGCTCGCTGCGGACCGCGCTGCGCGGCACCGGGCTGGACGCTCCGCTGTACGCCATGCGCTCCAACGGAGGCGTCAGCTCCTTCGAGCAGGTCGCCCGGGCACCCATTGCCCTGCTGGAGTCCGGGCCGGTGGCGGGCGTGGCCGCGGCCGCCGAGCTGGGCCGGCGGATCGGGGCCCGGCACGTCCTCACCCTGGACGTGGGCGGGACAACCGCGAAGACCGCCGCCGTCCGCGACGGCGAGGTCAAGGTGACGACCCTGCACCACATCGGCCGGGAGCCCGCCCTCGCGGGCTATCCCGTCCAGGCGCCGACCGTCGAGATCGTGGAGATCGGCGCCGGTGGCGGCTCCATCGCCTGGGCCGACCCGGCTGGCGGGCTGCATGTCGGCCCTCAGAGCGCCGGCGCCGATCCCGGCCCGGCTTGCTACGGGCGTGGCGGCACGCGTCCCACGCTCACCGACGCCAACCTGGTCGCCGGCCGGCTTAACCCCCATTACTTTCTCGGCGGCGCGATGAAGCTGGACCTGGCCGCCGCCGAGCGGGCGCTCGCTGAGCTCGGCGCGCCGCTCGGGGTGGACGCCCGCGGTGCCGCCCGGGGCGTGCTCCGCCACGCTGTCGCGCACATGAGCCATGCGCTGCGGCTGGTCACGGTGCGCCGCGGCTACGACCCGCGGGATTTCACCTTTGTCGCCTACGGCGGGGCGGGACCGCTGCATGCCGCCCTGCTGGCCCGCGAGCTCGGCATCACCCGGACCATCATCCCGGCCGGGCCCGGCCACTTCTCCGCGTACGGCATGCTAGCCGGACCGCTGCGCGGCGAGGCGGTCCGCACCGTAGTGGGCCCGCTGCACGCGACCGACCTGGCCGCGGCGTTCGCCCCGGCCGAGCGGTCCGCGCTGGCCGAGCTCGGGCCGC
>JBOHCO010001052.1:0-4641 GCA_050698895.1 Streptosporangiaceae bacterium | reverse complement strand
TGACCACGTCGGCGAACTCGGCCGCCTTGGCCTCCAGCGCGGCGGCCAGGTGATCGAGCGCGGGCCGCAGCGAGCGGCTGATGAGCCGGGCGGCGGCCAGGTGAATGGCCGACGGGAACACGTCGTTAGATGACTGGGACGCGTTGACGTGGTCATTGGGGTGCACCGGGCGGCCCAGCTGGCGGGCGGCCAGGGTGGCGATGACCTCGTTGGCGTTCATGTTGGACGAGGTGCCCGAGCCGGTCTGGAAGACGTCCAGCGGGAACTCGCCGTCGTGCTGGCCGCGGGCGACCAGGGCGGCGGCGTCGTGGACTGCCCGGGCCAGGTCCGGCGGCAGCACGCCCAGCTCGCCGTTGACCATGGCGGCGGCGCCCTTGATCGAGGCCAGCGCGCCGATCAGGTCGCGGGACAGCCGCTCGCCGGAGATCGGGAAGTTCTCGACGGCCCGCTGGGTCTGCGCGCCCCACAGGGCGTCGGCGGGCACGGCCACCTCGCCCATCGAGTCATGCTCGATGCGGTAGCCACGGGACGGCTCGGCGGAGTTCATTTGTTAATGGGAAGCGGGTTTCGACCCGATGGTCAGCAGCGGCTGGCCGGGTGAGGTGACGTCGGCGAAGAAGTCGTTGCCCTTGTCATCGACCACGATGAAGGCCGGGAAGTCGCGGACCTCGATCCGCCACACGGCCTCCATGCCCAGCTCGGGGTACTCGAGCGCCTCGACCTTGGTGATGCAGTCCTGGGCCAGCCGGGCGGCGGCGCCGCCGATGGAGCCGAGGTAGAAGCCGCCGTGGTCGCGGCAGGCGCTGGTGACGGCGGCCGAGCGGTTGCCCTTGGCCAGCATGACCAGCGAGCCGCCGGCGGCCTGGAACTGATCGACGTAGGAGTCCATCCGGCCCGCGGTGGTGGGGCCGAACGAGCCGGAGGCGTAGCCCTCGGGGGTCTTGGCCGGGCCGGCGTAGTACACGGGGTGGTCGCGCAGGTAGCCGGGCATGGGCTCGCCCGCGGCCAGCCGCTCGGCGATCTTGGCGTGGGCGATGTCGCGGGCCACCACCATGGGGCCGGTCAGCGCGACCCGGGTCTTGATCGGGTAGCGGGACAGCTCGGCCCGGATCTCGCTCATGGGCCGGGCCAGGTCGATCCGGACGACGTCGCCGTCCAGCTGGTCGTCGGTGGTGTCGGGCAGGTACTGGGCCGGGTTGGTCTCCAGCTGCTCGAGGAACACGCCGCCGGAGGTGATCTTGCCCAGGGCCTGGCGGTCGGCCGAGCAGGACACCGCGATGGCCACCGGGCAGGAGGCACCGTGCCGCGGCAGCCGGATGACGCGGACGTCGTGGCAGAAGTACTTGCCGCCGAACTGGGCGCCGATGCCGACCTTGCGGGTCAGCTCGAGCACCTGCTGCTCCAGCTCGAGGTCGCGGAAGCCGTGGGCGGCGGGCGAGCCGCTGGTCGGGAGGGCGTCCAGGTACTTGGCCGAGGCGTACTTGGCCGTCTTGAGCGCGTACTCGGCACTGGTCCCGCCGACCACGATGGCCAGGTGGTAGGGCGGGCAGGCGGAGGTGCCGAGCGAGCGCAGCTTCTCCTCCAGGAAGGACAGCATCCGCGCCGGGTTCAGCACGGCCTTGGTCTCCTGGTACAGGTAGGACTTGTTGGCCGACCCGCCGCCCTTGGCCATGAACAGGAACTTGTAGTCGCCGCCGGGCGTCGCGTACAGCTCGATCTGCGCGGGCAGGTTGCTGCCGGTGTTGCGCTCCTCCCACATGGTCAGCGGGGCGAGCTGGGAGTAGCGCAGGTTGAGCTTGGTGTAGGCGTCGAAGACGCCGCGGGCGATGTGCTCGTCGTCGCGGCCATCGGTGAGTACCTGCTGGCCGCGCTTGCCCATGACGATCGCGGTGCCGGTGTCCTGGCACATGGGCAGCACCCCGCCGGCCGCGATGCAGGCGTTGCGGAGCAGGTCGCCGGCCACGTAGCGGTCGTTGCCGCTGGCCTCGGGGTCGTCCAGGATGGACCGGAGCTGGCGCAGGTGCGCGGGCCGCAGCAGGTGCGCGATGTCGTGCATGGCCTGCTCGGTGAGCAGCGTCAGGACGCCCGGCTCGATCTCGAGGAACTCTCGGCCCAGGGCCTGGCGCACGGTGATCCCGTCACTGGTCAGGTGGCGGTACTGCGTGGTGTCCGGGCCGGTGGGCAGGAGATCGGAGTAGCTGAACTCGGGCATCAGGGGACATCCTCGGCGACGACGCTGGCGCTGCGTTTGCTGCGCTGTGTTTGGTGCGCTGTGTTTGGTGCGCTGCCCTCTCATCGTAGGCGGGCCCGGCCCCGCCGATCACACGGCGGGGCCGGGCCCGGATGGGTCGGGCTCTGGCCGGTTAGGCCGGGCCCTCGGCCAGGTCGAGCTCGGCCTCCATCTCGGCCTCCAGCTCGGCCTCCTCCAGCAGCTCGCGATCGGCCGCGGAGGCCACCGCGGGCCGGGCCGGGCGCTGCATCCGGATGGCCAGCAGCACGACCAGCAGCGCGGTCAGGTCGAACGCGGCCGCCACGGTGAACGCCACCGCCATGCCGTGGGTCAGCACGTGGTGCGCCTGGGCGACCGCCCCGGCGTGCGCCAGCGGGTGCCGGGATATCTGCTGGGCGGCGGACTTGCTGGCCGTGCCGAACACGGTGACCAGGATGGCCAGGCCCAGCGCCCCGCCGACCTGCTGGGTGACGTTGACCATGCTGGCCGCGGCGCCCGAGTCCTCCGGCGCCACCCCGGCCAGCGAGGCGGTGGTCAGCGGCACGAACGTCACGCCGAGCCCGGCGCCGAGCAGCAGCATCGGGCCGAGCAGCCCCGTGACGTAGCCGGTGGCCGGAGTCACCCGGGACAGCCAGGCCATCGCGACGACAACCGGCAGCATCCCGGCCACCATGAGCGGCTTGGCGGCGAAGCGTGCGACCAGCCGCGGCGCCAGCCTGGACACCCCGA
The DNA here is from genome assembly GCA_050698895.1 of Streptosporangiaceae bacterium. GTDB lineage: Bacteria > Actinomycetota > Actinomycetes > Streptosporangiales > Streptosporangiaceae > DASUBV01. The sequence goes on along the minus strand of JBOHCO010001052.1, from coordinate 1,682 downwards.
ACAGGGTGACCATCAGGGGCAGGAACGCGATGCCGGCCCGCAGCGGGCTGAAGCCCAGCACCTCCTGCACGAACTGGGTGAGGAAGAAGAACATCCCGAACATGCCGGCCACCAGCAGCAGCCGGGCCAGCAGCGAACCGGAACGGCTCAGGCTGGCGAACAGGCGCAGCGGCGTGATCGGCTGCGGCACCCGCCGTTCGATGACGCCGAACGCGGCGAGCAGCACGGCGCCCGCGGCGAGAGCCCCCACCGTCGTGCGGTTGCCCCAGCCGTTGCTGGCCGCCTGGATGAACGCGTACACCAGGGCCGCCACACCGCCCGTGGACGTGACCGCCCCGGCCAGGTCGAAGCGCCCGGGCTGGCGCGGTGTCTCGGCCACGAACAGCGGGGTGACCGCGAGCACGGCGATGCCGATCGGCACGTTGACGAACAGCACCCAGCGCCAGTCCAGCCACTGCGTGATCATGCCGCCGAGCACCAGGCCGAGCGAGCCGCCGCCGGTGACGACGCCGGTGTAGATGGCGAGCGCGCGGGTCCGCGGCCGGCCCTCGGGGAACGCCGAGATGATCAGGGCGAGCACGGCCGGCGAGGCGAGCGCGCCGCCGACCCCCTGTGCGGCCCTGGCCGCGAGCAGCCAGGCCGCCGAGGTGGCCAGGCCGCCGGCCAGCGAGGCCACGGTGAACAGGGCGATCCCGGCCAGGAACACCCGGCGCCGGCCCAGGATGTCACCGGCCCGCCCGCCGAGCAGCAGCAGGCCGCCGAACGCGAGCGTCTAGCCGTTCATGACCCAGGACAGGCTGGCCGAGGTGAAGTGCAGGCCGGTCTCGATGTGCGGCAGAGCGATGTTCACCACGGTCATGTCCAGCACCACCATGAGCTGGGCAGCCAGCATGATGAGCAGGGCAACGCCGGGACGGGAAGGACGGCCGCGCCGGGCGGTGCGGGCCGATATGGGAGTCAGCGTACGAGGCAAGGATCCTCCGGGACGTAGAGCCGTGAGGTAGAGTGGAGGGGCACTCCGGTTACTATGCGGAGGAAGCCTCCGTTAAGTACTATACGGAGGATGCCTCCGGTAATGCAACCGAATAAGCTCAGCCCGGATCAGCTGGCAGAGCCCAACGGACGAAGCACGAGACGATGACGAGGACTTCTGCGGGACCCGGTGCGCCGATGCGCTCCGACGCGCGCCGCAACCGCGAGCGGCTGCTGGCCGCCGCCACCGCCGCGTTCGCCGAGCACGGTGCCGACGCCCCACTCGAGGACATCGCCCGGCGCGCCGGGGTGGGCATCGGCACGCTCTACCGGCACTTCCCCACCCGGCTTGCGCTGCAGGAAGGCGTGTACCGCAATCAGGTCGACGCGGTCTGCGCCCGCGGCCGTGAGCTGGTCTGCGACCCGGCCCCAGGGGATGCCTTCGCCGCCTGGCTGCACGTGCTGTCCAGCTATCTGGCCACCAAGCGCGGCCTGTCCCGTGCGCTGATGGAGACGCTAGGCCGGGACTCGGAGCTGATCTCGTCCTGCAGCCAGCTGATGAAGGCGACGGCCGCCGAGTTGCTGGCGCGCGCTCAGCAGGCGGGCGCCGTGCGCCAGGACGTCTGCGACATGGACGTGATGCGGCTCATCCACGGCGTCGCGGTGGCCACCGAGCAGGTGCCCGGCGACACCGACCGGCTGCTCTCGCT
>JBOHCO010001051.1:0-3222 GCA_050698895.1 Streptosporangiaceae bacterium | reverse complement strand
GCCGGGCCTGTTAGCGTGACCGGTCATGCGGGAGTCGTATTCGCAGCACGCCCTGCACGAGTTCCTCGCTGGCGTCAGGTCCAGGCGAGGCTGGGATTTTTCGGGCATGAACGTGCTCCGCCAGCCGGTGCCGTGGGACTACCACGACGTGGTGCGGCGCTACCTGCGGTCATCCGACGCCGTTCTCGATGTCGGGACCGGCGCAGGCGAGAGGCTGAGCGACCTGGCCCCGGCATTCGGTCATGGACTGGGGATCGATGCAGACCCGGAAATGGTCCGGCTGGCCCGCGAGAACCCGGCTGGCAATCTCAGCTTCCGGGTCGGCAGCCAGCGGCTGGAGTCGGTACCCCAGGGCTTCGACGTGATCCTCGACCGGCACGCGCCTTTCGACCTGGCCGCGATCGCGGCGCACCTGCGGCCCGGCGGCTACTTCATCACCCAGCAGGTCGGCGAGCGGAATATGGCCTGCGTGAAGGCAGCCCCGGGCCAGCCGCCCAGCCCGCCCCCGATCGGGCCGCAGGCAATCGCGGCCAGCGGCCTGCGGCCACTGGCGTTCCTCGAGTACGACGTTGAGTACGTGGTGCGCGACATCGAGTCGCTGGTCTTCTGGCTGAGCGCCCTCGACCCGGCTCATGCGGATGTGGACGGGCAGTCCGCCCTGGCCAGCGCCGAGGCCCTGAACCGGGTCCTGGCCGGGAACGTCGACGAGCGCGGATTCGTGACCAACGAGCACAGGTACCTGGCCATCGCGCAATCTGTCCGGGAACCCGGCCGAGGCTGACCTTCCCGCCTAGCCGTAGAACAGCCGCTCGGTCACCGTCCGGGCGTGCCGGGAAGCGCGCCGCCAGTCCTCGGCCAGCTGCTGGCCGCCGTCCGGCGGGTAGCCGAGCAGCCGGGCTACCACGGCCAGCTCCGTGCCCGCCGCGGGCAGCGCGTCCGAGCCGCGGCCGCGCATCAGCATCACCCCGTCCCTGATCCGGGCGGCGAGCTGCCAGGACTCGGTGAGCGCGGCCACGTCGGCGGCGCTGGCCAGCCCGGCGTCGCGGGCCGCGGCCAGGGCGGTCAGGGTCCCGGTGGTGCGCAGCTCCGGCACCGCGTGCGCGTGCCGGAGCTGGATGAGCTGCGCCACCCACTCCACGTCGGCCAGCCCGCCCGGCCCGAGCTTCAGGTTCAGGGCCGGGTCCATGCCGCGCGGCATGCGCTCGGCCTCCATGCGGGCCTTGATCCGCCGGATCTCCCGGACCGACTCCTCGGCGATCCCGCCCTGCGGGTAGCGGAACTCGTCGGCCAGCGCGAGGAACTCGGCGCCGACCCCGGCATCGCCGGCCGCGAACCCGGCCCGCAGCAGGGCCTGCGCCTCCCAGGACACCGACCAGCGCCGGTAATAGGCCCGGTAGGAGGCCAGGGTGCGGACCAGCGGGCCCTGGCGGCCCTCGGGCCGCAGGCCCGCGTCGACCTGGAGGGCCGGGTCGGGCCGGGGCGTGGCCAGCAGCGCGCGCAGGGTCTCGGCCACCGAGTGCGCGGCCCGCGAGGCGGCCTCCTCGTCCGCGCCGGGCCGCGGGTCGTGCACGAACAGCACGTCGGCGTCGCTGGCGAAGCCCATCTCCCGGCCGCCCAGCCGGCCCATGGAGATCACCGCCAGCCGGGTGGGCAGCGGCCCGGTCGCGTGCTCGACCTCGGCCACCGCGGCGGCCAGCGCGGCCGCCACGGTGACCTCGGCCACCGTGGTCAGCGCCTCGCCCCGCTCGGTCACCCCGGCCAGGCCGAGCACGTAGGCCATGGCGGTGCGCAGCAGCTCGCGGCGGCGGATGGCCAGCACGGCGCCGACGGCCTCGGCCGCCACCGCGTGCCGGCCCACCGCGGCCAGCGCCTCGGCGCGCAGCGCCGCGGCCGGGCGCGGGGCCAGCTCGCCGGTGTCGGCCAGCATCGCGACCGCCTCCGGGGCGCGCAGCAGCAGCCCGGTGGCGTACCGGCTGGAGGCCAGCACCCGGGCCATCCGCTGGGCGACCAGGGTGTTGTCCCGCAGCAGCCGCAGGTACCAGGGCGAGTTGCCGAGGGCCTCGCTGACCTGGCGGAAGGCCAGCAGCCCGGCGTCGGGCTGGGGCGCGTCGGCGAACCAGCCCAGCAGCACCGGCAGCAGCGTGCGCTGGATGGCCGCCCGCCGGGCCACCCCGGAGCTGAGCGCCTCGATGTGCCGCAGCGCCCCGGCCGGGTCCACGTAGCCCAGCGCCTCCAGCCGGGCGGCGGCCGCGGCCGGGGTCAGCCGCACTGCCTCGCCGGGCAGCCGGGCCACCGCGTCGAGCAGCGGCCGGTAGAACAGCTTCTCGTGCAGCTGCCGGGCCTCCGCGGCGTGGCGGCGCCACTCCCGGATCAGCTCGTCGGCCGGGTCGCCGTGCGCGGGTCCCGTGGCGGGCCGCATCCGGCGCAGTGCCCGGCCGACCTGGCGCAGCACGGCCCGGTCCTCGGGCAGCGTGTGGGTGCGGCGCAGCTGCCGGAGCTGGAGCAGGTGCTCGACGGTGCGCAGGAACTCGTAGGCGTCGGCCAGCCGGGCCGCGTCGGCCCGGCCCACGTAGCCGCCTGCGGCCAGCGCGCGCAGCCCGTCCAGCGTCCCGGCCAGCCGCAGCGACTCGTCGGCCCGGCCGTGCACCAGCTGGAGCAGCTGGACCGCGAACTCGATGTCACGCAGCCCGCCGGGGCCCAGCTTGAGCTCGCGGCCCGCCTCGCCGGCGGGCAGGCTGCTGAGCACCCGGCGGCGCATGGCCTGGACGTCGGCCACGAAGCCCGGCCGCTGGGCCGCCTCCCAGACCAGCGGGCCGACCGCGGCCAGGTACGCCGCGCCGGTCTCCTGATCCCCCGCCACCGGCCGGGCCTTGAGCAGGGCCTGGAACTCCCAGGTCTTGGCCCAGCGCTCGTAGTAGGCCCGGTGGCTGGCCACCGTGCGGACCAGCGGGCCGTCCCGGCCCTCCGGGCGCAGGTTGGGGTCGACGGGGAACAGCGTGCCCTCGGGCGCGGGCGCCGAGCAGATCCGGATCATGCCGCTGGCCAGCGCGGTCGCCGAGCGCAGGGCACCCGCCTCGCCGGCCGGGGCGTTGACCGCGAAGATCACGTCCACGTCGCTGGCGTAGTTCAGCTCCCGGCCGCCGGTCTTGCCCATGGCGATGACGGCCAGCGCCGCGGGCTCGGCCGGGTCGGCGCCGCCGGCCGCGGTGCCGGCCGCGGTGC
>JBOHCO010001050.1:0-4305 GCA_050698895.1 Streptosporangiaceae bacterium | reverse complement strand
TGTCGGCGGTCCGCGCGCTAGGCGGGCTGCCATTCGCGGCCGAGGGCGCCGCCGATTCCCGTCGCGCCGCGCTGGCCGCCGCCGGAGTTCACCTCGACGAGCTGTCGTCGCTGGTGCTCTGCCTGGGGCTGCCTGGCGACTCACGCACGGCCCTCGGCCGATCGCTGGCGTCATGCCGCGAGGCCGGGCAGCCGACCGCGCTCACGCTCCGCCAGCTCCGTTGCCATGAGAAGCCGCTGCGCACCGCCCGAGTACGGGTGTGCGAGAACCCGGTCGTGGTCGCGGCCGCCGCTGACGAACTGGGTGCCAGGTGCCAGCCGCTGGTGTGCGTGGGCGGCCAGCCGTCCGCGGCCGGGTGGCGACTGCTGGAGCTGCTGGCGGCCGGCGGCGCGGAGTTCGGCTATCACGGCGACTTCGACTGGGGAGGCGTCCGGATCGCCCGTGCGGTTGGTCAGCGGGTGGACTGGCGGCCGTGGCGTTACGACCACCGGGACTACGAGGCCGCAGTGCTGGCGGCGAGCCCGCTGACGCCGCTCGCCGTGCTCGTCGGCGAGCCGGCCGCGACACCGTGGGATCCCGAGCTGGCCTCCGCGATGCGGATCCGCAACGTCCGCATCGAAGAGGAGCTCACGCTGGATGCCCTGCTTCAGGATCTCACTTCCTAACGGCTCAGACTGGCTGCGTTGAGGGGAGATAGGCGGGTAATGTCGGGCGGCGTGACAGCCATCCCTTCCGCCTTTGCTCTTCCCGAGCTCGCCGACGCCGCGCTCTCCTGCGAGGCGCTGGCTCGCGCGCTCCGGCTCGCCCGGTGGGTCGGGCCGGGCAGGAAGCTGACCGGCAGTGGCGTGCTGCGCCCGGCCGACGCTGTGCAGGCCTGCCACGACCTGGACATCGCGCTGCCGGGGCCGCGGCTGCGCAGCGCGCTCGATGTCGACGAGCTGATGCTGGACTGGGTGACCGCGGTTGCGGCCGGGCTCCTGGAGACCGACGGACGTCAGGCCTGGGCGGCTCCGGACCTGCCCGAGGCGGGCTCCGCCGTGACTGGCCAGCCGGAGACCATCCTCAGGGCCTGGATTCAGGCGGCGACCACCTTGTTGAATATGGGTGAGGAGCCGTGCCCCGGATGCCTCCTGGTGCTGCACGAGCTGGACAAGGCGGACGGTCCCCACACGGTGGAGGAGATCGTGGCCGCGATCGAGGCCATGTCGGAGCTGGGCGAGCCGGAGGCGGATGAGCCGGGGCTGGACGAGGCGGAGGGCACGCCGTGCCCGGGCTGCGGTCGGGTCCACGAGTGGAGCGATCTCTCCTATCTGGACGACTTCCTGGACGACGGGGATGAACCCGATCCCGTCGAGCACGCCGAGGAGGTCATCACGGGGCTGCTGGCGTTCGACGCTGTCGATTTCGGCGACGGGGCGGTACGGCTGACCGCGCTGGGGGAGTTGCTGGCCGAGGCCGCGTTCAGGTGGCGCGCTCCGTCGCCCCAGGCCGACATGGCCACGCTGGTCTCCGTGGTCAGCGTGCTGCCGCCGACGGTGGCCCTGACCGTGGCCCAGCCGTGGCTGGGTGCCCGCTCGGCGGCGGACGCCGGCCAGGGGCTGCTCGCGTTCGCCGAGTCCGCCCGTGGCAACGAGCGCGCCGGGGCGCTGGCCCTGGCCAGCCAGCTGGGACCGGACGCCTGGCGTGAGTGGGCCACGCGGCCAGGGGTCGGCGCGTACGCGCGCCAGTGGCTGAGGTCCGAGGGCGAGGCGGTGGCCCAGGACCCGGCGGACGAGGAATGGCTGGCGGCGGATGCGCTGAGCGTGATGCAGGACACGCTGGCTGGCGTGATGCCGCCGGCCTTGTCGCAGGCCGCGGTGGACAGTGCGCGGTCCGCCATGCTGGCGTATCAGCTCAAGATCACCCTGCGCGGAGTGTCGAAGCCGCCAGTGTGGCGACGCGTTCTGGTCCCGGCCGGTATCACGCTCGGGGACCTGCATGATGTCATCCAGATCGCAATGGGATGGGACAACTATCACCTGCACGTGTTCAGCGTCGGCCTGCAGGAGTACGGTCCGCCTGGCAACGAACTCGGGCATGCCAACGAAGACAGGGTCCGCCTGTTGCAGCTCCTCGCCGGACCCGGAGACCGGCTCCGCTACACCTACGACTTCGGCGACGACTGGGAGCACGACATCGTGCTGGAAGAAGCGCGCCCGCTGGTGCCAGGAGAGGCGTATCCCTCCTGCGTGGCAGGCAAGGGCGCATGCCCGCCGGAGGATTGCGGCGGGACGTGGGGCTATGCCGAGCTCAAGGAGGTGCTGGCCAACCCCGCGCACGAGGATCATCTGGACCGGCTGGAATGGCTTGGGCTGGACACGGGCGAGGATTTCGACCCGCGAGAGTTCTCTGCAGCCGACGTGAACCCGCGCCTTTAGCGCGCTCACACCCTCCGGGACTTAGTTCTGGTCGAAACAGCTCCCGCGCGTGATGGGCCAGCCGACTTGCCGATGTCCGAGTGGCTGACCTGCCGCCAGGGATGAGCTTGCTCGGCCTTGGCCGGGTGGAGGCTGAACTCGAGACGATCGTCGGCACCCAGGTCGATGCGATCCGCTCGCGCCTGCGCCGCGGAGCCTGACCAGCATGTCGTGCCCGTCAGCCAGCCGGTGTCTGGCCGGCGGCTACTACGAGAGCCGGACCGGCGGCGATGCGATGCTGCTGAGCTGGTCGGGCAAGAGCTGGACCGCGTCGCACGCTTCATGGTGCGGGGTATCTCGTGCCCGACCACGACCCGGTGCGTGGCCGTCAGCCCCGATGTCGCCGGCCCCGTCGCGCTGATCGGAACCTAGCCGCCCTCAGCCAGCCAGCCGAGATACTTCAAGCTAGAATGAATATCTACGATTCGCTATAGTTAGCGCATGGGTTCTTCCGAGACTGTGAGCGCGGGGTCGCTCCTGCGACAGGCGCGCACAGGAGCCGGGATGTCGCAGGTGGAGCTGGCCGCCGAGGCTGGTGTTGCCCAGAGCATGATCAGCGCTTACGAGTCCGGGCATCGGCAGCCAGCCCTCCCGACGCTGGCCGCTCTGGTGGAAGCCGCCGGATACGAGCTGGTCATCGATGTGCGGTCGGCTCAGCCGCAGGGGCTAAACAGGCTGTCGGGGCCGGTGGGCCGCCGGGTACGCCGCCGCCGCCGGGAACTGGTGGCGGCAGCCGCCGCTCATGGCGTGCGGAACCTGCGAGTGTTCGGCAGCGTGGCTCGTGGCGAGGACCGTTCCGATAGTGACGTGGATCTGCTGGCTGACCTGCCGCCAGGGATGGGCTTGCTCGGTCTCGGCCGGGTGGAGGCTGAACTCGAGACGATTGTTGGCGCCCAGGTCGATCTGGTACCAGATGGAACGCTGAAGCCTGGTGTCGGCGAGCGCATTGAGCGCGAACTGGTCGCACTGTGACCTACCGCGACCGGCAGCGACTGGCCGACATCCAGGCCGCCATCGACGCGATCCGCTCTCATTTGCGGCGTGGGGACCTGAACGACGGTCTGGTGTTCGACGCAGTCCGCATCAGGCTTCTGGAGATCGGCGAGGCCGTCAAGGCTTTGCCGCCCGAGCTGCTCGCCACTCAGCCCGGCATCCCGTGGCGCCAGGTCGCCCGCATGCGCGACCACCTAGCCCACCGCTATTTCGACACCGCGCACGCCATCTTGCAGGCGACGGTTGATGAGGACCTGCCTCAGCTGGAGCATGCCGTACGGGCGCTGACTAAGGCCCTCCCGGCTGATGAGGAGCCAGACTCCCGCTGACAGACGCCCGCTGACAGACGGCCGCTAGCCGCCCTCAGCCAGCCGGGCCAGGCTGGCCAGCGCCATCCGGGTGCCCAGCTCGTTGTCGGCGGCCGGGATCTTGTCGGGCAGCCCGTCGTGCGCGACCTGCACGTCCGTGCCGTCGCCCGCGTCGGTCAGCGTGGTCCGGATCGTCATCGTGCCGCGCAGGTCCGGGTCACCGGTCTCGAACTCGAGTTCCTCGACCACCTCCTGGTCGGGCGCCAGCGTCACGAAGCGGCCGTGATAGGTGTCGGTCTGGGCCTGCGACTTGCCGGTCCGGTCCGGCGCGTCATAGGTGAGCGAAACCCGGAATGCCCCACCTTCGTGCGCCTCGAACGTGTGGACCCGGCTGGTCATGCCCTCCGGCACGCGCCACTGCGCGACGGCCTGAGGGTCCAGCAGCAGCCGGTAGACCACCGAGCGCGGGGCCCGCACATGACAGGAGACCGTGGTCGAGTACATTCCGCCAGGCTAGATCATCTGGCACCGAGTCATCTTGCACCGGC
>JBOHCO010001049.1:0-3145 GCA_050698895.1 Streptosporangiaceae bacterium | reverse complement strand
GCCGGCGCCGATGACGATCGCCATCGCCGCCGACCCGGCCGCCCAGTCCCAGCCGTCGCTGGAGCCCCCGGCCTCGGGGCCGCCGCTCACGCCCGGCCCGGCCCGCGTGCGGGACGGCGAGGACCGGCCCGTCGGCGAGGACGCCGAAGGGCTGGCCGCCTGGTGAGGGAGGGCCCACGACTCCGTCTGAAGCACCGCGCCGTCGCGGCCGGCGACCACGACCGCGGAGAGCAGGCCGCCGGGTGAGCTGGTAAGTGACAGTTCCTCGCCAATCTCGAAGAATCCCGGTCCGGCCGGCGAGGCGGTCAGGGAGGCCAGCCCGGCGGTCATGGCGTACCCGTCCTGGCCCAGTTGGAGGTCCGCCCGGTCGTAGCCGAGGCGGTCCCCGGCCCGCCCATGGACCGCGCACAGCAGGCGCACGCTCGACGCCGACAGCACGCTGAGTGCAGGCAGCAGCAGGTCCGCTCGGTCCGGCGAGGCGATAACGGAGGACCTCCACTGGCCGCCCGGGGTGCCGATGGCCAGCTCGATGACGCCGCGATCAGACCGCCAGAAGGGCACCGCGACCACCAGCCTGTCGTCTGGTAGTGCGGTGACATCACCGGCCGGGAAGTCGTAGAAGCTGGCTCCCGGCAGGACGAGCGGCAGCGCGTCACCGGCCAGCACCCGCTGGGGATGGCTTACCTGGCCGCCGGGGCCGAGCACCGAGACGAGAACCTCCTGGTCGCCGGGGCCTGTCGTCTCAGTCCAGGAAACCGCCACCCGGCCGCCGCCGAGCGGCGCCAGTCGGACGCCGAACGCGGAACCGCCGTCGTCCGCGGGCATGCCGACCGGCGCGCCGAACGTGCGGCCGCCGTCGCGTGATACGGCCACCTCGATCCGGTCGCCGGTGCCGACGTTCTGGCAGGCGTCCGAATCCGGGCCCTCTGACCAGGCCACCCACACGGTGCCGTCCGGGCCGGCGGCGACCACCGGCCGGTCGTCGAAACGGCCGGTGCCGCGCTGATCGCTGACCAGCCGGATGGGCCCGAGCCTGCCGCTGGAGGACACGTTCGCGATGGCCACCGACCCGTTCGCGATGCAGGCCTGGCCGGGGGGCGCGGCGCCGGCCACGACGAGCAGCGGGCCGCCCGGCGCCGCGGTCACGGAGGCGTCGTAGCTGGTGCCGAATCCGGCAGGCAGCACCAGGCCGGCCGCGGCCCACGAGCTCGAACCCGCGGGCTTGGTCCAGGCGCGGACCTGCGCGCCGGCGGAACCGAAACTGGTGGCCACGACCGCGCTCACGGCGGCGTCCTGGGCGGCGGCTGGCTCGCCCAGGCTGCGTGCGGGACCGCTGGCAACGCTCTCGGTGAGGGGCGCGGTCCCGCTCGGGTCGGCAGGTGCCACGCTCGCCGCCGCCGCGGCGGGTGCCGTCCCCAGCATGGCCACCGCGCAGGCGGCGGCAAAAGCACGGGCCGTGCGGCGCATAGGGCCGGCAGTTCTGGAGAGCAGGAACACAACAAGGCCAAACCATAGCCGAAAACCGGGATCCTGGCCCCATTACGCCCCGCCGCCGCGCCTGCGGCTGGCCCGCGAAAAGCTTCATGTTCCCTTCATAAAAGGAACGCTTCATGTTGCCGTCACGCGCGGGCCGTACTGTGAGGTTCGCTACCGCCGCAGAGGCGGGAATCCGGATAAGCCGGACGACGGAGAAAAGCCATGAGGGTTATTCAGGAAGCGGCTAGCGACCAGGCCGGTTAGCCCATGCGAGCGGTCGCTGCAGGCCAAAGCGGCGGGAACCGCCGCCGGAAATGTGAACAACCCTGACTACTGGGGGAGGCACTGTTTCTCGCGACTGAAAGGAATAGGGCTTCCTTGGGCGGAGGAGTAATGCTGATATTGGAACGGAAGTGGGATCGGCGTGTTGAGAGTTGGCATTCCCATGTCACTTCGGCCGCGGCGTTCGAGAAGGTGCTCGATAGCCTGCTCCGCCTGTCGTCCCCGAAGCCGACGGATGCCTGCGTAGACCTGGGCGCAGGAACCGGCTTCGTGACGACGGCCCTGGCCCCCATGGTGTGCTCGGTGCTGGCGGTCGACATCTCGGCCACGATGACCGCGTCGCTGGCCGGGCGGGCCGCGGAGGACGGACTGCGGAACGTGGCGACCGTGGTCCGTGACCTCAGGGAGTTCCAACTGCCCCCTGCCAGCGCCGATCTCATCGTCTCCAGCTACGCACTGCATCACCTGACCCACGCCGACAAGCGGGCCCTGATAGCCCGGGCAGCGCAGTGGCTTCGGCCGGGCGGCAGGCTCGTCATCGCCGACATGATGTTCGGCCGCGGCGGAAGCCAGCGAGACCGCGAAATCCTGCACCAGAAGGTGATGGCGCTCGCCGCCAAGGGACCCGGCGGCTGGTGGCGCATCGCGAAGAACCTTACCCGCTACGGCCTCGGCGTCGGCCAGGAACACCCGGCCACGCCGGAATTCTGGCAGGCGGCCTTGCGTGACGCCGGATTCACCGACGTGCTCTTCCAGCCGGTCATCGCCGAAGCCGGCATCGTCTTGGGCATCCTGTCCGACACTTAATTGGCCCGGCTTTCAACGAGGCAAGCATCAATGCTCGTTCGGGATGATTCTTTCTATTTTTTCGAACGAGCAGCGGTTTCCCCGGATCAGGAACTGGAAGTGGGCCATCTCGGCCTCTGTGAGCAGGCTAGGCGCTCGCGGTCAGCGGTAGCCGGACGACTGCCCGGAGACCGGGATCGGCGTTGCTGAGCGTCACCGAGCCGCCGTGGGCTTCGGCGGTGGACCGCACGATGGCCAGGCCGAGGCCGGCGCCCTCCTCCCCGGTCCGGCTCCGCGCGTTGTCGAGGCGCGAGAACCGGCCGAAGGCCCGTTCGGCATCTGCGGCGGGGATGCCCGGTCCGTCGTCGGACACCGTCAGGACGGCCCAGTCGTCGTCGCCGCGCACCGACACGGACACCTGGCTGGCCGCGTGCCGGACCGCGTTGTCGAGCAGGTTCACCAGCAGGCGGCGCAGCGCGTCCGGGTCGCCCGCGACCACGCACGGCGCGCCCGTGTCGGCCAGCACCGTGTCGGCCAGCACCGTGTCGGCCAGCACCGTGTCGGCCAGCACCGTGTCGGCCAGCACCGTGTCGGCCAGCAC
>JBOHCO010001048.1:0-8885 GCA_050698895.1 Streptosporangiaceae bacterium | reverse complement strand
CCCGGCGCCGATGCCGCCTCGCTCACCTCGGGCAAGCCGCTGCCCGACGCGGAGGAGGACCCGATCGTCTTGCCGCCGGCAGGCGGTTCGGGGGGGATAGGGGGGTCGCCCCCCCTGGACGGCGCAGCGGTCGGCCTCGCGGGCTTCCGGCGGCTGTGGTTGGTGGACCCCGGCACCGGCGAGGCCGCGCCGGCCAGCCCGGAGGACCTGGCCATCTGGGAGTTCGCGCCCGTGCCGGGCGGCGGCGCGGTCGTGGTGGCCAGCGACGACCCGGCCGAGGCGGGCTGGTATCACGGCCGGCTGGAGCAGCTGGATGCGGCGGGCGCCCGGCAGCGCGTTCTGCTGGAGTCGGCCTGGCAGCTGTCCAGCCCGGCGGTCAGCCCCGACGGGCGGGTGGCGGCCTGCATCGAGGGCTGGGCCAGCGACCGGGGCCTGCTGGCCGGCGAGGTGCGGCTGCTGCGCCTGGACCAGCCCGGCCGCTCGCCGGCCGCCGCGGCGCTGCCCGCTGACCTGGACGTGACGTGGCTGAGCTGGGCGGACGGCGGGCGCCTGTGGCTGGCCGGCTGGCACCACCTGGGCACCGCGTGGGGCTGGGCCGAGCCCGTGAAGGGGGCTGGGGAGGTGGGTGGGGGCGACGCGCTGGCCCTGGCCGGCGCTCCCGCGGACGCCCGCCTCACCGTGCAGGCTGAGGCGGCCAGCTGCCTGAACTCCCGGTGGCACCCGTCGGTGGTGCCGCTGGCCGACGGCTCGGCGCTGACCATGCGCTCCACCCCGGCGGTCCCGCCGCAGGTGGTGCGGCTGCGCCGGGGGAGTGAGCCGGCCGCGTGGACCGCGCTCAACGCCGGGCTCGCGCAGGCGCGGCGGCTGCGGGTCCGCGAGCTGCGCTGGGCCGGCCCGGACGGGACGCCGATCGAGGGGCTGCTGGCCGAGCCGGACGACGGCGGCACTGGCGCCGGCGACGCCGGGCCGCGGCCGCTGGTGGTCGACATCCACGGCGGCCCGAGCCTGGCCTTTCACCACAGCTGGGACATGACCTGGGCCGAGCTGCTGACCGCGGCGGGCTACGCGGTCCTGATGCCCAACCCGCGCGGCGGGGCGGGCCGCGGCCAGGCGTTCGGCCGGGCCAACCTCGGCGACCCGGCCGGCGCCGAGTTCGCGGACATCGAGGCCGGCGTCGCGCACTGCGTGGCGGCCGGGCTCGCCGACGCCGGCCGGGTCGCCGCCATCGGCGCCAGCTACGGCGGGTACCTCACGGCGTGGGCGATCGCGCTGGGCGGCCAGTTCCGCTGCGGGGTGGTCATCGCCGGCATCAGCGACCTGGTCAGCGTCCGGGGCACGGCCAACAACGCGCCGTTCTACGACTACCTGCTCCAGGGGCGGCCGGCCGACCAGCCCGCGCGGTACCTGGACCGCTCGCCGGTGACCCGGCTCAGTGCCGCCTCCTCCCCGGCGCTTATCCTGCACGGACGCGAGGATCGGTGCGTGCCGGTCAGCCAGGCGGAGGAGCTCTACGCCGGGCTGCGCGAGTTCGGCATCCCGGCTGAGTTCGTCTGCTACCCGCGGGAAGGCCACCAGGCCACCGAGCCCGCGCACGTGGCCGACCAGCGGGAGCGGATCCTGCGCTGGCTGGCGACCTACCTGGAGGCGGCATCGTGAAGCTCGGGGTGCACGTGCCCAACTTCGCTTCCCTGGCCAGCCCGGCCGACCTGGCCGACCTGGCCCGGCGGGCCGAGGCGGCGGGCTGGGAGGGCTTCTTCATCTGGGACCACGTGGCCCGGCCCGAGGGGACGTTCCCGATGGCCGAGCCGTGGGTCGCGCTGACCGCGGTGGCGATGGCCACCGAGCGGCTGCGGATCGGGCCGATGATCACGCCGCTGGCCCGGCGCCGCCCCTGGAACGTCGCCCGCCAGGTCGCCTCGCTGGACCAGCTGACCGGCGGCCGGGTCACCCTCGGCGTGGGCCTGGGGGTCAGCAGCGGGCCGGAGTTCCACAACTTCGGCGGCGAGGAGAGCGACCCGCGGGTGCGCGGCGACATGCTCGATGAGGGCCTGGAGGTCCTGCGGGCCGCCTGGCAGGGTACGCCGGTCCGGCATGCGGGCACCCATTACCAGGTGGACGACGTGACGTTCCTGCCGGTGCCCGTGCAGCCCAGGGTGCCCATCTGGGGCGCGACCGAGCGGCTCAGCGGCCGGCCGGTGCGCCGGGCCGCCGGGCTGGACGGGGTGTTCCCGATCCGCCTGAAGCCGTCGGACCTGCCCGCGCTGCTGGACAACGTGGCCGAGCACCGGCCGGCCGGCCTGGACGGGTATGACGTCGTCATCACCGGCACCGACCCCGGCGACGCCCCGGCCTGGCGGGAGGCGGGCGCGACCTGGTGGCTGCACGAGCTGCAGTGGCGCCGGCCGCTCAGCGAGGCGGTCGCCGTCATCGAGGCGGGACCGCCGGCGGGATGAGCCACGCTCACTCGCGTGACTCCCGCGACTCCTTTGACGCCGTGGTCATCGGCGCCGGCATCGTCGGCGCGGCCTGCGCGTACTACCTGGCCCGCGCCGGGCTGCGGGTGGCCGTGGCCGAGCGGGGCACGGTGGCGTCGGGGACGACGGGCGCGGGCGAGGGCAACATCCTGATCTCCGACAAGGTGCCCGGCCCCGAGCTGGCGCTGGCCCAGCTGTCCCAGGGGCTGTGGCGGGAACTGGGTGACGAGCTCGGCCCCGGCGCCGAGCTGGATCCCAAGGGCGGCCTGGTCGTCGCGGCCGGGCCCGCCGAGGCCGACGGCCTGGCCAAGTTCGCCGCCACCCAGGCCGAGGCCGGGGTGCGGACCGAGGCCGTGCCGCCCGACGGCCTGCCCGGCCTGGAGCCGCACCTGGCCCGCGGGCTGGCCGGGGGCGTCTACTACCCCGAGGACATGCAGGTCCAGCCGATGATGGCGGCCGCCCTGCTGCTGCGCCGGGCCCGTGACCTGGGCGCCGAGCTGCGGTTCCGGCACGAGATGACCGGGCTGGAGACCGCGGCGGGCCGGGTGGCCGGCGTGCGCACCTCGGCCGGCCTGCTCCGCACCGGGCTGGTCGTCAACGCGGCCGGCACCTGGGCCGGGGAGGTGGCCGAGCGGGCCGGGCTGGCGCTGCCGGTGCTCCCGCGCCGCGGGTTCATCGTGGTCACCGAGGCCCTGCCGGTGCTGATCCGGCACAAGGTCTACACCGCCGACTACGTGGCCAACGTGGCCAGCGGCTCGGCGGGCCTGGAGGTCTCGACGGTCATCGAGGGCACCGCCAGCGGCACGGTGCTGATCGGCGCCAGCCGGGAGCGGGTCGGCTTCGACCGGTCCTCGTCGCTGCGGATCGTCGGGCTGCTGGCCGCCCAGGCCGCCCGGCTGTTCCCGGTGCTGGCCCAGGCCCGGGCCATCCGCTTTTACCGCGGCTTCCGGCCGTACTGCCCCGATCACCTGCCGGTGATCGGCGCCGACGACCGGCTGGCCGGGGTGCTGCACGCCTGCGGGCACGAGGGCGCCGGGGTCGGGCTGGCCCCGGCCACCGGGCAGCTGATCGCGCAGCTGGCGGCGGGCCAGGAGCCGTCGCTGCCTGTGGACCCGTTCCGCCCCGGCCGGTTCGCTGGGTCCGCTGGGTCCGCTCCTGGAGGCGGCGCATGACGGAGCAGGTCAGCATCACCGTGGACGGCGAGACGTGGCCGGTGGCGGCGGGCACCACCATCGCGGCCGCGTTCATCTCGCGCCGGGTGCTCGGCTGGCGGCGCACTCGGCTGCGCGGCGAGCCGCGCGGGGTGTCGTGCGGGATCGGCGTGTGCTTCGACTGCCTGGTGACCGTGAACGGGACGCCCGGCGTCCGCGCCTGCCTGGCCGAGGTCCGGCCGGGCGATGTCATCACCACCGAGAACGGTTCGGGCTTCATCAGCGACCGGCCTGGCCTGCCGGGCTGGGCGCCGGAGCCGGGGCGCCCGGAGCCCGTGCCTGGCCCTGCGCCCGCGCCTGGCCCTGTGCCCGCGGCTGGCCCTGCGCCCGCGGCTGGCCCTGCGCCGGGCCTGGACCGGTGCGACGTGGCGGTGGTCGGGGCCGGGCCGGCCGGGCTGACCGCGGCGGTGGAAGCCGCGGCCGCCGGGTGCACCGTGCAGGTGCTGGACCTGGGAGAGCGGCCCGGCGGCCAGTACTGGCGCTGGGGACCGGCCACCGCCGACGGCCGGTTCCACCACGGCTGGCCCGGCTTCACCGCGCTGCGCGACCGGTTCGACGCGCACCAGGCCAGCGGCCGGATCGTCTACCGGCCCGGCCACGCTGTCTTCCAGATCGAGCCGCCGCCGGCACCATCGGCACCGCCACCATCGGCACGGGGGGCGCCGGCGGGCGCTGCGGGGCGGTGGTTCCGGGTCCATGCCGTGGCGGGCGACCGCGAGCGCGGCTACGCCGGCGTGCTGGCCCGGGCGGTCGTCGTCGCCACCGGCGCCTACGACCTGCAGCTGCCCGTGCCCGGCTGGACCCTGCCCGGCGTCATGGCCGCCGGGGCCGCGCAGTCCCTGCTCAAGAGCAGCGCCGTGACCGCCGGCCGCCGGGTCGTGGTCGCGGGCACCGGGCCGTTCCTGCTCCCGGTCGCCGTCGGGCTGGCCCAGGCCGGGGCCGAGGTCGTGGCCGTCGCCGAGGCCGGGCAGCCCCTGGACTACCTGCGGCACCCGGCCGGCCTGGCCGCCTCCTGGCGCAAGCTGCCCGAGGCCGGCGGCTACCTGGCCCGGCTGGCCCGGCACCGCGTTCCGCTGCTGCGCCGGCACGCCGTGATCTCCGCCGCCGGCGACGGCCGCCTGGAGTCGGTCACGCTGGCCCGCCTGGACCAGGCCTGGCGGCCCGTGCCCGGCACCGAGCGGACGCTGGCCACCGACGTGCTGGCCGCCGGCTACGGCTTCGTGCCCCAGGTCGAGCTGCTGGGCGAGGCCGGAGCGCAGCTGGCCGACGGCGCCCAGCTGGCCCCCGGCGCGGCCGCCGTCGTCGCCGTGGCCGGACGAGACCAGCAGACCACCGTGCCCGGCCTGTTCGCCGCCGGGGAGACGACCGGCGTCGGCGGCAGCGACCTGGCCCGCATCGAGGGCGAGATCGCCGGCGGCGCCGCCGCCCGCTTTGTCGGCCGTACCGCCGACCGGTTTGCCGGCCGGGGCGTCGCCCCGGCCGTCACCCGGCCGCCGCGAGCCGCCGTACGGGAGCGCGGCCGGCTCCGCCGGTTCGCGGCCGTCATGCAGGCCGTGCACGCCGTGCAGCCCGGCTGGGCCGACTGGCCCGGCGACGACACCGTCGTGTGCCGTTGCGAAGAGGTCACGCTGGGGCGGATGCGCGCCGCCGCCCGCCTGGGCGCCGACGACGCGCGCAGCATCAAGCTGCTGGCCCGCCCGGGCATGGGCTGGTGCCAGGGCCGCATCTGCGGCCCGACCGTGGACGCGCTGCTCGCTGCGGGCCTGGGGCCCGCGGCGGCGGAAGGCGCCCGGCCGGCTGACGCCTGCCCGGCTGACGACTGCCCGGCTGACGACCGCCCGGCTGACGACCGCCCGGCTGACGTCGGCGCGGCCAGCCTGCCGCCGGCCGGGCCGGCGGCAGTCGGTCAGGCGCCGGAGGGGCCGGGGCCGGCCGGCCAGCCGCCCGCGGAGCCCGGGACAGCCGGGACGCCGGCCGCAGAGTCTGGGCCGACCGGCCAGGCGGGCGGCCCGATGCTGTCGCGGCCGCTGGCCCAGCCGGTGCCGCTGGGAGTCCTGGCCCGGCTGGCCGGGCTTGATGAGCCATCCGGGGCGGAGGCCGCCTGGCCTGACGCCACCGGAACAGCTGAGGCCGGCACAGCCGAGCCCGGAACCGCCGAGCCTGGAACCGCCGGGGCCGGAACAGCTGAGGTCGGGGCGGCCGAGACTGGTGCCGCCCCGGCCGACGAAGGTAAAATGTGACATGTCACTGGAGGTGAACTGTGTCAACTGAGCCGCAAACCCAGCCGTGGCACGGCGTGCTGGTAGCCACTGCCCTGCCCTACACCGCGGACCTGGAAGTCGACTTTGACCGCTTTGCCGAGCACGTAGCTTGGCTGGCCGCCTCCGGATGCGACGGGATCACCCCCAACGGGTCGCTGGGGGAGTACCAGGTCCTGACCCCCGAGGAGCGGGCCCGCGTCGTGGAGATCGCCATCGCCGCGGCCCCGCCCGGGTTCTCCGTCATCCCCGGTGTCGCCGCCTACGGCGCACTGGAGTCGGCCCGGCTGGCCGAGCACGCGGCCAAGGCCGGTGCCCCGGCGGTGATGCTGCTGCCGCCGAACACCTACCGCGCCGACGAGCGCGCCGTGCTTGAGCACTACCGCACCGTCGCTGCGGTCGGCCTGCCCGTGATGGCCTACAACAACCCCATCGACACCAAGGTCGATTTGACCCCCGCGCTGCTGGCGAAGCTGTTCAGTGAAGGCCTGATCGTCGGGGTCAAGGAGTTCACCGGCGACCCCCGCCGCGCCTACCAGATCGCCGAGTTCGCGCCCGGCCTGGACGTGCTGATCGGCTCCGACGACTCGGTCCTGGAGTTCGCGATCGCCGGGGCCAGGGGCTGGGTGTCCGGGTACACCAACGTCTTCCCGCGCAGCAGTGTCGAGCTGTACCGGGCTAGCATGGCCGGAGACCTGGAGAAGGCCCGGCCGCTGTACCGGCTGCTGCACCCGCTGCTGCGCTGGGACGCCAAGACCGAGTTCGTCCAGGCCATCAAGCTGTCCATGGACATGGCCGGACGGTACGGCGGCCCGTGCCGCCCGCCGCGCCAGCCGCTGACCGCCGAGCAGGAGGCCGAAGTGCGCGCGGAGACCGAGAAGGCGCTGGCCCAGGGCTGCGCCTGATGCGCTCCCGCCGGGTCTTCCACGCCGTCGACTCCCACACCGAGGGGATGCCGACGCGGGTCATCGTCGGCGGCGTCGGCAAGATCCCCGGCGACACCATGTTCGACCGGCGCCGGTACTTCATGGCCAACCTGGACGGCATCCGCAAGGCCCTGATGTACGAGCCGCGCGGGCACGCCGCCATGTCCGGCGCCATCCTGCAGCCGCCCAGCCGGCCCGACGCCGACTGGGGCGTGGTGTACATCGAGGTGTCCGGGTGCCTGCCCATGTGCGGCCACGGCACCATCGGCGTGGCCACCGTGCTGGTCGAGACCGGCATGGTCGAGGTCACCGAGCCCGTGACCCAGGTCCGGCTGGACACCCCCGCCGGCCTGGTCGTGGCCGAGGTCAGCGTGAAGGACGGCACCGCCACCAGCGTCAGCATCACCAACGTGCCCGCCTTCACCGTCGGCCTGGACCAGGCCGTGACCGTGCCCGGCTACGGCCAGGTCACCTACGATATGGCTTACGGCGGCAACTTCTACGCCATCCTGCCCCTGAAGCAGGTCGGCATCGAGTTCGACCGGGCCAACAAGGAGGCCATCCTGGCCGCCGGCCTCCAGGTCATGGCCGCCATCAACGACGCCGGCGAGCCGGTCCACCCGGAGAACCCGGAGATCCGCGGCTGCCACCACGTCCAGTTCCTGGCCCCGGATGCGACCGCCCGGCACTCCCAGCACGCCATGGCCATCTACCCCGGCTGGTTCGACCGCTCGCCGTGCGGCACCGGCACCTCGGCCCGGCTGGCCCAGCTGCACACCCGCGGCGAGATCAAGGTCGGGGACGACTTCATCAACGAGTCGTTCATCGGCTCCCGGTTCACCGGCACCATCGTCGAGGAGACCACGGCCGGCGGCCTGCCCGCCGTCATCCCGCGGATCACCGGCCGGGCCTGGATCACCGGCACCGCCCAGTACATGATCGACCCCACCGACCCCTTCCCCGAGGGGTTCCAGCTCTAGCCCGACTTTCCTAGATAAGTTGATCTTGAAGGTGTTTCCGCAGGTGAGCGGCGGCGTTGCGGGTACTTTCGCCTATGACCTAACTGCGGGGTGCCCACCTGTGCAGGCCGAAGATCTCATAGAGTTCGGGCTGGTCGCCGGTGAGTTCGGTGGTCATCCGGCGGGCTTTGGGCCGGCCGCCGGTGGAGGGGTAGATGAGCACGGTCTCGCCGATGCCTGCCAGGCCGCCGAGCAGCGCGCGGACTGAGAGCTTCAGCCCGTTGCGGGCGGCGCGCAGGCGCATCAGGTGGGCGGCCTGCAGGGCCAGCACGCAGGTGAACAGGTGGACGCGGATGTTGCGCTCGGTCCAGTGGTGCATCGGGGAGAACGAGACGACGCGGGTGTCTTTCATCTGCCGGAAGGAGAACTCGGCTTCGGACTGGGACCGGTACCCGGCGACGACCTCGGCGACGGCCCAGTGGTCGTGGCTGGTGATCAGGACGTGCTTGCCGAAGATCTCCTCTTCCAGGGCCGCGCGGGCGGCGGGGTCGATGCCCCAGGTCAAGCGCAGGTCCCTGGGCTTGTCCCCGTCGAGCTGCCAGTAGCCCTGTGCCGACCTTGGCGGCGGGCGGGGTGTTGTGCCTGTTTCCGGGTGGGGAGCGCTTCAGGCCCCCGCCGGGTTGCCGGCGGGGGCCTGAAGCGCTGGTGTACGGGTCGGGTCAGTGCGGCCGCTGTCCTGCCGCGTGCTGGATGGCGGTGATGAGGAGTTGCAGGTTGCGGTTGTCCAGGCCGGGGATGGCATCGCGGAGGGAGACGGGGGTGCCGGCGGCGATGCTGGCGGCGAGCTGGAGGATGCGCCGTTCGCCGCCTTCTCTGAACAATCAACATGGACTTGAAGGTTTGGATGTCGTCGCAGGTCAGGGGAACCGCGCGAACACTCATGGCCAGATCGGGCTGGTGCTTACAAGCAGCAGCGAGGAGGAGGCAGGTGGGCCGTTCGGCGCCGTATGTCCGCTTCCTGTGGCGCCGGGGTCGAGGTCACGGCCACTGCGACATG
>JBOHCO010001047.1:0-5020 GCA_050698895.1 Streptosporangiaceae bacterium | reverse complement strand
CGGGTCCCGGTAGTAGCCCGAGGCCACGGCGGGCGAGCGGTAGACCGCCTCGCCCGGCACGCCGGGCTGGTCCAGCAGGTGCGCGCCGTCGGCGTCCATCACCGTGGAGCTGAGCAGCGGGTTGGGGCTCCCCACGTCGTTCAGCTGCGGGGCGGTGGCCAGGTAGGTGTCCTCCCACACGTCGGGCCAGAACCGGTGGCAGGAGATGGCCTCGGTCTGCCCGAAGATGCCGACCAGCATGAACTGATCGCCGCACAGCTCCTGCAGCCGGGCCCGGACGTCAGGCTCCACCGCGCCCCAGCCGTAGACCAGGACCTGGAGACTGTGCGCGTCAAGACTGTGCTCCTCAGAACCGTGCTGGCCCGCGTCCAGCGCGGCCGCCAGCGCCTTGACCAGCTGCGGCGAGCCGCCCCACAGCGCCGTGACCCTCTCCCTGGCGATCGCGGCCGCCATCTGCGCCGGGTCCGGCTTGCGCCCGATCACCAGCGACCCGCCGGCCAGGAACGCGGGCAGCGACAGCACCTCGTCGGCGACGTGGTAGATGACCGGCAGGAACGAGCACAGCTTCAGGTCGGCCTCGACGCGCAGGCCCCTGGTCAGCGACAGCGCGAACGACATCGCGCCCATGTGCGCGTAGCTGTGCGACAGCATGACGCCCTTGGGCATGGCGGTCGTACCCGAGGTGAACAGGATCTCCCAGATGTCGTCGCCGTGCACCACCGCGTCCGGCTCGGAGACCGGCTGGCCTTCTATGAATTCCGAGAACGACACTCCGCCCTGAGCCACTCCCCCGCCGACGGGAATGGTCACGTCCGGGCGGAGACCAGCGGCGCCGATGACGTCGGCGACTCCGGACCACAACTCGCCGTCCACGATCACGAACCGGGGCTCGGCCAGCTCGATCAGGTAGGCCAGCACGTCCGGGGCCAGCGCGGGGTTGACCGGCACCGCGACCAGCCCGGCCTTGGCCGTGGCCAGCTTGGCCAGGTAGGCCTCGACGGAGTTCTCGCAGATCAGCAGGACCCGGTCGCCCCGGTTCTGGCGGCGTGGCCGGTCCCGGCTCCGCCGGGCCCGGCCACGCTCAGGGTTTGCAACATGACGCTCGGGGTTTGCAACATGGGCCAGCAGCCCGTGGCTGAACTGGTTGGCGATCTGGTCGGCCTGCCGGTAGGTGAGCCGCTCGAAGCGGGGCTCGCCGAAGGCGCCGGCCCAGCCGGTGATCGCCACCTGGTCGGGCCGGCTCCAGGTCACCCGCTCCAGGATGTCGCCCACGCAGACCCGGTCCCAGCGGTTGTCCGCGCGCCGGTTGTACAGGCTGGTGACGTCGATGGGCACGGCTGGCTCCCTCGATCGCGGAACGGCGTGCGACCTTTGTTAATCGCGGTGCTTGTGAATCATGAAGCACTTGCCTGGCCAGCGTCAATAGTGCGCAACCGACCGCATAGCCACAAGTCAGGGCTCGACGGCCAGTGGCGGCGGTGGCTAGCATTAGTGATCCGTGAGTCACTAACGGGTAGGCGCAGGTAGACACAGGAGGCCTGGGTGGCGGCAGCGCAGGATCTGGCCGGGCCCGCCGAGCACGCCGAGCTGCGGGCCACCGTGAGCCGCATCGCGGCCAAGTTCGGCGGCGCCTACTACGCCGCCAGGGCGCAGGCCGGCCAGTCGTGCGACGAGCTGTGGCAGGCGCTGGCCGAGGCCGGGTTCATCGGGGTGAACATCCCGGCCGAGTACGGCGGGGGCGGCGGCGGGATCACCGAGCTGGCCATCGTTTGCGAGGAGACGGCGGCCCAGGGCTGCCCGCTGCTGCTGCTCCTGGTGTCCAGCGCGATCAGCGGCGAGGTGCTGGCCCGCTACGGCACCGACGAGCAGCGCGGCCGCTGGCTGCCGGGCATCGCCGACGGCACCGGCAAGGTGGTATTCGCCATCACCGAGCCCGACGCCGGGTCGAACACCCACCGGCTGGCCACCACGGCCCGGCTGGACGGCGAGGGATGGGTCCTGACCGGCACCAAGTACTACATCTCCGGCGTGGACGAGGCGGCCGCGATCCTGGTCGCGGCCCGGGTGCAGGCACCGGAATCGGGGTCTGCGGCATCGGCGTCTGCGGCAGCGGGGTCTGCGGCAGCGGGGTCTGCGGCAGCGGGGTCTGATGTAGCGGCATCGGCGTCTGCGGCATCGGAGTCTGCGGCAGAGCCCGGCCAGCTGGCCCTGTTCCTGCTGCCCGCCGACGCCCCCGGCCTGACCGCGCGGCACCTGCCGGTCGACGCGATGCTGCCCGAGCGGCAGTTCACGCTGCACTTCGACGACATCAGGCTGGGGCCCGACGCGCGGGTCGGCGGCGACCTGGGCGGCCTGGCCCAGGTCTTCCACGGGCTCAACCCGGAGCGCATCACCGCGGCCGCGGTCTGCGTCGGCATCGCCCGGTACGCGCTGGACAAGGCGGCCGGCTACGCCCGCACCCGGACCGTGTGGGACGCCCCGATCGGCAGCCACCAGGGCGTGGCCCATCCGCTGGCCCGGGCCAAGATCGAGACCGAGCTGGCCGCGCTGATGACCGGCAAGGCGGCCTGGCAGCACGACCACGGGCAGCCCGCCGGGGAGGCGGCCAACATGGCCAAGTATGCGGCCGCCGAGGCCGCCATCGCCGCCGTCGACCAGGCCATCCAGACCCACGGCGGCAACGGCCTGAGCAGCGAGTACGGCCTGGTGCCGCTGTGGGGCCTGGCCCGGCTGCTGCGCATCGCCCCGGTCAACAGGGAGATGGTGCTCAACTACGTCGCCCAGCACAGCCTGGGCCTGCCGAGGTCCTATTGAGCGCCGACGCCGCGGCGATCACCACCGCCGCCAGCCCGGCCGCCGAGGGGCCCGTGCTGCGCTCGGCACTGGACCCGGCGGGCGACACCTACCGGGCCAACCGGGCGGCGCAGCTGCGCGTGCTGGCCGAGCTGGCCGAGCAGATCGAGCTGGCCAAGGCCGGCGGCGGCCCCCGGTACGCCCAGCGCCACCACGACCGCGGCCGGCTGCTGGCCAGGGAGCGGGTGGAGCTGCTGCTCGACCGGGACAGCCCGTTCCTGGAGCTGTCGGTGCTGGCCGCCTGGGGCACCGGGTTCGCCGTCGGCGCCGCCCTGGTCACCGGCATCGGCGTGGTGTCCGGGGTGGAGTGCGTGCTGATCGCGCACGACCCGACGGTGCGCGGCGGCTCGATGAACCCGTACTCGCTGCGCAAGTCGCTGCGCGCGCTGGAGATCGCCCGGCGCAACCGGCTGCCGGTGATCAACCTGGTCGAGTCCGGCGGCGCCGACCTGCCGACCCAGTCCGACCTGTTCGTCCCGGCCGGGAAGATCTTCCACGACCTGACCGAGCTGTCGGCCATGGGCATCCCGACGATCGCGCTGGTCTTCGGCAACTCCACGGCCGGCGGGGCCTACGTGCCCGGCATGTGCGACTACAGCGTGCTGGTGGACGGCCAGGCCAAGGTGTTCCTGGGCGGCCCCCCGCTGGTCAAGATGGCCACCGGGGAGGAGGCCGACGACGAGCAGCTGGGCGGGGCCCGGATGCACGCCCAGGTGTCCGGGCTGGCCGACTACTTCGCCACCGACGAGCGGGACGCGATCCGGCTGGGCCGGCAGATCGTGGCCGACCTGAACTGGCGCAAGCAGGGCCCGGCGCCGGCCGGGCCCGGCGACGACCCGGCCTACGACCCCGACGAGCTGCTGGGCATCGCGCCCGCCGACATCCGGGTCCCCTTCGACCCGCGCGAGGTGCTGGCCAGGGTGGTGGACGGCTCCCGGTTCGGCGAGTACAAGCCGTCCTACGGCACCAGCCTGGTCACCGGCTGGGCTCGCGTGCACGGCTATCCGGTCGGCGTGCTGGCCAACGCCCGCGGCGTGCTGTTCAGCGAGGAGTCCAAGAAGGCCGCCGAGTTCATCCAGCTGGCCAACCAGACCGACACGCCGCTGGTGTTCCTGCAGAACACCACCGGCTACATGGTCGGGACCTCCTACGAGCAGGGCGGGATCATCAAGGACGGGGCCAAGATGATCAATGCGGTGACCAACAGCACGGTGCCGCACATCACGCTCAACCTGGCCGCCTCGTTCGGGGCCGGCAGCTACGGCATGTCCGGCCGGGCCTACGACCCGCGGCTGATGTTCGCCTGGCCGGGCTCGCGGCTGGCCGTCATGGGCGCCGCCCAGCTGGCCGGGGTGCTGTCCATCGTGGCCAGGGCCGCCGCGCAGTCGTCCGGCCGCCCGTTCGACGGTGAGGCCGACGAGCTGCGGCGGCAGGCCATCGAGGCCCAGATCGAGAAGGAGTCGCATGCCTTCTTCGTCACCGCCCGGCTCTACGACGACGGCCTCATCGACCCCCGCGACACCCGCACGGTGCTGGGCGTCGCGCTGTCGGCGGCGCACTCCGCGCCGGTGACCGGGCGCCGCGGCTACGGCGTCTTCCGGATGTGAGCGCCGTGGATACCCCGATGCCGCCCATAGCCAAGCCGCCCATCACCAAGCTGCTCATCGCCAACCGCGGCGAGATCGCGCTGCGCGTCATCAGGACGGCCCGCGAGATGGACATCGCCACCGTGGCGGTGTTCAGCGACCCCGACGCCGGCGCCCCGTACGTGCGCGCCGCCGACGAGGCGGTCAGGCTGCCCGGAGCGGCGCCCCGCGACACCTACCTGCGCGGCGACGCGATCATCGCGGCGGCCCTGGCCACCGGGGCCGGCGCCGTGCACCCTGGGTACGGGTTCCTGGCCGAGAATGCCGGCTTCGCGCGGGACTGCGCCGCGGCCGGGCTGACCTTCGTCGGGCCCTCCCCCGAGGCCATCGAGGCCATGGGCTCCAAGATCGCGGCCAAGGAACTGCTGGCCGCCGCGGGCGTGCCCGTGCTGCCCGGCGTCACCTTCGGTGGCCCGGGCGGCCTGGGCGCCTCGGGCGGCGGACTGCCCGAGCCGGCTGAGCTGGCCGCCGCGGCGGCCAGGATCGGCTACCCGGTGCTGGTCAAGGCGGCGTTCGGCGGC
>JBOHCO010001046.1:0-3918 GCA_050698895.1 Streptosporangiaceae bacterium | reverse complement strand
GCGGGGGCCAGGGCCCGGGCCAGGCCCCGGGCCAGCCGGCCCGTCGGTCGCGGCCCGCGCCTGGCCCGGAGGATCTGGCCGATCCGGGCGATCCGGGTAATCCGGGTGATCCGGCTGGTCCGGCTGGGATGCGGGCTCTTGCCCGAGCACGGGGGAAACAGGCGGTGACCCATGTCAGCTCCGATTCGGGTCGGCCATCGCTCCCCTGCGATGCGGCGCATCGCTGGCCCCGGGGTACGTGATCTTGCCGGCCCTGTGCGGAAATGACGCCCGCGCCCGCATTACGGTTGTCCGGAACAGGCCGCCGTTAACGACTCGTTATCGGCGCGTTCCGGGCTAGATGTCGGCCGTGACCGGCGTCGCCTCGCCCTCGGCGCGCACCGCGCGGCTGGCCAGCACCCAGTAGATGGCGCCACCCACGATCAGCCCGATGAACACGCTGAAGTCCGAGCCGAACGAGCCGCCCACCCGGCTGGCCAGCGGCCCGACGTAGGGGCTGTAGGCGTTCAGCCACAGCGCCGCCGCCACCATGCCGATCACCTGCGCGATGATGGCGGGCCAGTGGATGCCGCCGCGCCGGAAGTAGCGCCCGCCCCGCTCGTCCAGCAGCGCGGCCTGGTCGTAGCGGTTGCGGCGCAGCCAGCTGTCGATCAGGTAGATGGCGCACCACGGCCCCAGCCACAAGATGATGAACAGCAGGAAGTCTTCCAGCAGGGTCAGGAACCGGCTCGAGAACACCGCGTAGGCGGCGACGGCACCGCAGACCACGGTGTCGATGGCCACGCACTGGAGCCGGTGCAGCTTCGGCACCAGGCTCTGCAGCGTCACGCCCGAGGAGTACAGGTCCAGGGTGTTGATCGCGAACAGCTGCACGATGGCGAAGATCAGGTACGGCCACACGAACCAGCCGGGGAAGCCGGAGATCAGGCCGTTCACCGAGGTGGCGTTGGGCACGCCGGTGGCTACCGCCGCGCCCAGGATCTCCAGCAGCGCAGACGGGATGGCCCCGCCGAGGGCCACGGCGAGCACGATCCGCTTCTTGTCGCTGTTGCGCGGCAGGTAGCGCGAGTAGTCGTTGCCGTTCTCGGTCCAGCCCAGCCCGCCGGCGGCGATGACCAGGGCCAGGAAGATGGTCAGCGAGCCCCAGCTGGCGCCGTGCGCCGGCACGTGCAGGTTGACCTTGGAGGCGGTCAGCCCGGCCATCACCGCGAACAGGACCACGAACGGGATGGCCAGCCAGCGCAGCACCTTCAGCACGGCCGCGTGCCCGAGCAGCGGCAGCACAGCCTGGATGGCCACGGCCAGGATGATGAAGATCACCTTGGCCGCCGTCCCGGCGGTGAACCCGGCCTTGGAGCTGAGCAGGATGGCCGCGAAGACGATCAGCGCGATGCCCTCGATCTCGAACCCGACCTGGGTAATCCAGTTGAACAGCGAGGGCATGCGGTTGCCGTTGGGCCCGAACGCGGCCCGGCTGACCGCGAAGGTCGTGGTGCCCGCCTCGGGACCCTGGAGGCTGGCCAGCCCGGTCAGCAGGTAGAACAGGTTGCCGATCAGGATGACCACTATGGCCTGGGCGAAGGACAGCCCGAACACCACGACGGCCAGGGCGCCGTAGACCACGAACTCGACGTTCCAGACCGCCCCGGCCCACATCCAGAACAGGCTGCCCGGATTGCCCCACCTTGCTTCCTGGGGCACGTGCTCGATGCCGCGATGCTCGACGGTGGTTACCGACGGCGCAGCCTCGTTGCTCTGCATGACGGGCTTCTGGTCGCTGGCCACTGCGGACCTCCTGCTCGCTGCTGGCGTCCTGGAGGCAGGTGCGCGACTACGGGCACTGCCGAGGTGCAGAGCGGAGATTACTACGACGTTTAGGGCTAGGGAAGATCCAGGTCACGGGAGGCGGGCGGCCCGGCCCGGCGGAGGCCGCTGAACTTGCCGCAAAATGTGACGCAGATCACCAATCCGATTGCCCCGTCGGTGACGAACTACGTACCAGAACGGCCGCAGAGGGGGTGCTGCCGACCCGGTGTCGTGTCAGGAGTCACAGGGCGCGGGGCCGGGCCGGCAGCACGGTCGTGCCGCGCGTTAGTTGATCCGCCGGTCGTGGCCCTCCCAGTAGGGGGCGCGGAGCCGGAACTTCTGGAGCTTGCCGGTGGCCGTGCGCGGCAGCGCCTCGCGCGTCTCGACCGTGGTCGGGCACTTGTAATGGGCCAGCCGGTCCCGGCAGTGCCCGATGAGCTCCTGCTCGATTCGGGCGTGCTCGGCCTCAGGGGCGGCGCTGCGCAGCACGACCAGCGCCTTGACCGTCTCGCCCCACCTGGCGTCGGGTACCCCGATGACCGCCACCTCGGCTACGTCCGGGTGCTGGTACAGGCAGTCCTCCACCTCCACCGAGCTGACGTTCTCGCCGCCGGAGATGATGACGTCCTTCTTGCGGTCGGAGATGACCAGGTACTCGCCGGCCTCGATGTGGCCTTTGTCCCCGGTGTGGAACCAGCCGTCGGCCAGCACCTTGGCCGACTCCTCGGGCTGCTGCCAGTAGCCCGCGAACACGTGGTTGGAGCGGGCCAGCACCTCGCCGCCGGAGTCGGTGCGGATGTCCACGCCGACCGCCGGGACTCCGGCCCGGGACTGGAGCCGGGCCCGGTCCGCGGTGGCCAGGCCGTCCCACTCGGCCGGCGCGCGGTTGATGGTCAGCAGCGGCGCGGTCTCGGTGAGCCCGTAGATCTGGATGAACTCCCACCCCAGCTCGGTCTCGACCCGCTCGATCGTCTTGGACGGCGGCGGCGCCCCGGCGACCACGATGCGGACCATCCCGGCGCCCGGGATGGCCCGGCCCGCGGCCCGGCGCTCCGCGCCCGCGTTCAGGATCGCGGCCACCACCGCCGGGGCCCCGCACAGCAGCGTGACGCCGTGCTCCTCGACCCGGCGCAGGATCTCCTCGCCGTCGATCTTGCGCACGATGACCTGCGGCAGGCCCATGGACGTCACCGCGTACGGCATGCCCCAGCCGTTGCAGTGGAACATGGGCAGCGTGTGCATGAACACGTCCCGGTCGGTGACCGCCGTGTGCCAGCCGAAGATGGCCGCGTTCAGCCAGCAGTTCCGGTGCGTGAGCTGCACGCCCTTGGGCCGGGCCGTGGTGCCGCTGGTGTAGTTGATGCTGGCCGTGGCGTCCTCGTCGAGGTCCCAGGCGGCCGGCTGGGCGCCCGGCGGCGCCGCCGCGAACAGCTCGGCGTCTTCCGCGCCGTCCAGCACGATGCGGTGCTTGACCGGCACGTCCCGCAGGGCCGCGTCCGACTCCGGGTCGACCAGCAGCACCGACGCGCCCGAGTGATCCATGATGTAGCGGATCTCCTCGGCGTTCAGCCGGTAGTTGACCGGGACCAGGATCCGGCCGAACCCGCTGACGCCGAAGTAGGCGATCTGGAACCGCGCCGCGTTCGGGCTGACGATCGCGACCCGCTCGCCCTGGCCGACTCCGAGGTCGTCGAGGGCGATGGCCATCCCCCGCGACCTGCTCTCCAGCTCGGAGTATGTGAGCGTGCCCAGAGACCCGGCGGTCCCTGGCTCATCGATCACGGCCGGGCGGCCGCCGTAGACGGCGGCGCCGCGGCGCAGGAAGTCCCCGATCGTGAGCGGCACCTTCATGGCGATCCCCTCTTACGGCCAGCAGGCGGGCGGCCGCCGGGACAAGGCGCCGGAGCCGCTGGTGCATTCCTATCAGGACATCCTCCGCGATGACACCCGCCGGCCCCGAGATCCTGCGCGGGAACCGGCCGCCTCGGGCCTCTCAATGGCTGCCATCAGGAATGCCGATCGGGGCGCCAGGGAAACGGGACGACCGGCCAACTGCTCCCAGTGCGCAGGCCTGATGCGGGAGAGGCACCAGGCCCGCGGCCGGGTCAGGCG
>JBOHCO010001045.1:0-2061 GCA_050698895.1 Streptosporangiaceae bacterium | reverse complement strand
CGGCTGCGGCGGCTGGTCGCGGCCGCGTTCACGCCGCGCCAGGCGGACCGGCTCCGGCCCCGGATCGAGGGCCTGGTGCAGGCCCTGCTCGACGACCTGCCCGGCCGGGCCGAAGACGGCCAGGCGGACCTGGTGGACCTGGTGGACGGCCTGGCCCGGCCGCTGCCGTCGCGGCCGGCGCGGGTCAGCGGTTCGCGGCCGCCCTGCCGGCCATCATTGACGAGGCCCGGCTGGCCGTCGCGCGCCGCCGGGCCGACCCCGGGGACGACCTGATCTCAGGGCTGCTGCGGGCCGAGGACGGGGACCGGCTCACCGACACCGAGATCGTGACCCTGGTCTGGCACCTGGTGCTGGCCGGGCAGACGCCGGCCAACCTGCTGGCCAACGCGGCTGAGGCGCTGCTGGCCCACCCGGCCCAGCTGGCCGCGCTGCGCACCGGCCCCGGCCTGATGCCCGGCGCGGTCGAGGAGCTGACCCGCTGGTGCGGGCCGCAGCTGCTGTCCATCCCGCGCTACCCCCGCGCGGATACCGAGCTGCACGGCGTAACGGTGCGGGCGGGCGAGCCGGTCACCGCGGTCCTCGCGGCGGCCAGCCGCGACCCCAGGGCGTTCGACCGGCCGGACGAGCTGGACATCAGCAGGCCCGCCGGGCCGCGGGGGCACCTCGGCTACGCCCACGGGCCGCACTTCTGCCTCGGCGCCCCGCTGGCCAGGGTCCAGGTCCAGGTGGCGCTGGCCGCGCTGCTGCGCAGCTACCCCGGGCTGGAACTGGCCGACGCAGGCGGCCAGGCCCGGCGGGTGCCGGACCCGGCCACCTGGCGGCTGGCCGCGCTGCCGGTCAGCCTGGGTCAGCCGTGCAGGGCCAGCAGCTGACCCTTGGTGCTGAGAACGAGCAGCTGGCTGCCGGTCCAGACCGCGTTCAGGACGCCCAGGTGCCCGTAGCCCGGCGGGTGCGGCAGGCTCTGCCACCGGCGGGTGCCGGAGTCGTACAAGGCCGTGCCGCCGGGTGAGACGGTGGTGTGGGAGTTCCCGCTGGTGCTCCCGACGCCTGTGCTGGTGCCTTCGTTCATGGCGAGGATCGCGCGGCCGGTCCAGATGTACGTCGGGTTGAGCTGCCCGAGCTGGCCCAGGGGGATCGTCGTCCGGGCCAGGGTGACGGGGCTGGCGAAGTAGCCGTCAGTCGCCGAGCCGGACCGCTCGCATGTGGCACCACACCAGATCTGGCCGGGTGAGACCAGGATCTGGGTCCCGGTGAACTGCGGCGCGGCGACCGTCTGGTGCTGCGGCCAGCGGCCGGTCACATCGCGCCAGGTGCCGCTGGCGCTCAAGGCCAGCACGTCGACGCCGGACCGGGTGACGACCCCGCTGCCGTGCTCGCGCCCGCGGTGCCACGACGACCACAGGATGAGTCGGCTGTTGGTGACGGTCATCGCGGCGAACTGGGCGGGATGACCGGCGGGCAGCGCGGGCGTGATCATCCGCCAGCGGCCGGTGGCCGGGTTGTAGGCGCCCACGGCCAGGCGGCCAGAGTCGGGGTTGGTGCCGACCCCGGCCAGGATGACGTCGCGGCCGGTCCAGACGGCGCCGGTGATGAAAAGTCCGTCCATCGCGGCGGGCAGCCTGGTCTGCGTCCACCGGTTGGTGGCCGGGTTGTAGAGCCCAGCCTGCGGCGCGCAGCCGGCCGACGCGGCCTTAGTTAGGCACTTCTGGCCGTTGGTGACGAACAGCTGGCGGCCGGTCCACGCGGTGGCCGCGCCGCCGAACCCGATGTTGCGGGAGCCGATGCCGGCGATGCGGTGCCAGCGTCCCGTGGCCGGATCGAACGCTGCGCCGTCGCGGGCCCAGTGGTCCTTGCCCAGGCCGGGCAGGCCGCCCAGCTCGATCAGCTCGCGGCCGGTCCAGGCCACGGTGGGATAAATCCGTTTCCCCAGCGGCGAAGGCGGCAGGGTGGACCAGCGGAACCGGGCCAGCTGGGCCGCGGCCGGGCCGGCGGACGCGGCCGGCCGGGGGCCGAACAGCCCGCCTCCGCCGGGCTGGCCGGGGGCGGCCCGCAGGGCGTGGA
>JBOHCO010001044.1:0-3670 GCA_050698895.1 Streptosporangiaceae bacterium | reverse complement strand
CATCGGCGCCGTGTTCACCAGCCCGGCCAGCCGGGCCGTGCGCACCGCGCAGCTGGCCGGCCTGGCCCGCCCGGACGTGCCCTGGCCGGTCAAGGTCGACCCCGACCTCCAGGAGTGGGACTACGGCGGCTACGAGGGCCGGACCACCGCCGACATCCAGGTCGACCGGCCGGGCTGGTACCTGTGGCGGGACGGCGTCATCCCCGGCGACGCCGAGCATCCCGGCGAGACCGCCCGGCACGTGGGCGAGCGGGTCGACGCGGTACTGGCCCGGGTCCGCCCGCTGCTGGCCGACGCCGACGTCGCGCTGGTCGGGCACGGCCACTGCCTGCGCATCCTGACCGCCCGCTACCTGGAGCTGGATGCGCCGGGCGGGCGCCTGTTCCAGCTGGACACGGGCACGCTGAGCACGCTCGGCACCGAGCACGACCGCCCGGTCATCACCGCCTGGAACCTCCCGCCGACCTGACCGTCAGGACGTCCCGTCTCGGCGCGGGCGTTCCAGCGCTGGCAGGTGCGCCGACCGGTCGGGCTCCCGCCGGCCGTTATCCGCCGTCGGCGACGCGGATGATCGTCTTGCCGGGGACCCGGCGGCCAGGCATGAACGCGGACGGTGCCTCGGCCAGCGGCCGCACGGGCCCGATGATCGGCTGCAGCCGCCCGGACCGGACTCGCTCGGCGAGGTCTGCCAGCCGGAGCCGGTCCGGCTCGACGACAAAGAAGATCGCCCGGCCGTCGGCGGGCCGCACCGTCGGGGGGCCGAAGGTCGTCACCAGCGTTCCGCCGGCGCGCACCAGCGCGGCCGAGCTCTCGAGGACCTTGCCCCCGATGACGTCGAGCACCACGTCGGCCTGGCCGGCCTCCTCCAGCTTGTCGGCCTGCAGGTCGACGAAGACGTCCGCGCCCAGCCCGAGCGCCGTCCCCCGGTCCGCGGCGCGACCGGTGCCGATGATGCGGGCGCCCAGCTCGCGGGCCAGCTGCACGGCCATGGACCCGACGCCGCCCGCGGCGCCGTGGATCAGGACGGTCTGGCCGGTCTTCAGCCCGGCGTGATCGAACAGGGCCTGCCAGGCGGTCAGCCCGGAGATGGGCACCGCGGCGGCCACGGTGTAGTCGATGTCCGCCGGGAGCGGGGCGAGGTTGCGGGCCTCCACCGCGGTGTACTCAGCCAGCGACCCGTCGCGGGCCCAGTCGGCCATCCCGAACACCCGCTGGCCCACGGTCAGGCCGGTGGTGCCGTAGCCCAGCTCGGTGACAACCCCCGACAGCTCGTGCCCGGGCACGCTCGGCGTCCGGTCGCGGCCGGCGCGGTCGGTCCACGTGGTCGGCCAGTCCAGCTCGCCGGGGGTGAAGCCGGCCGCGCAGACGCGCACGATCACGTCGTTCTCGGCCGCGCGGGGGCGCGGTAGGTCAGATAGCGAGACCCCGGCGGCGCCAGCGGCCTGGTCTCGCACGATTACAGCCTGCACCATCATCCCCTTCGATCACGGGTACAGGTTCTGGTGTGCCCCCGGCACGCGGCTGGCCAAACCGCGCGCCGGCGCCTCCCGAGGTCCTAGGCGGCGGAGCGGATGCGGGCAGCGGTGATCCGGCCGAGCGGTAGCCGGAGCACCCGGCGGGGCAGGCGGGCGGCGGACTGGCGGGCGGTGCGCAGCGCGGCGGTGGCGGCCAGGTCGGTCAGCGGGCTGCCGGGAGTCCCGTACATGCGGCGGGCCCAGCGCGGCAGGCTGGCGAAGGCCAGCGTGTTCAGCGGCGGCACGACTAGCCGCAGCGGCAGCAGCGGGGGCGGCAGCCGCGGGGTGAACGACATCCGCAGCGCCCGCCGGGCCTCGGGGGTGGCGTGCAGCCGAGGCCGGACGTCGTCGTAGTAGGCGGCGAGGTCGGCCATGCTGGCGGGCACGCCGGCCGGGTCCAGGCCGACGACGGCGGCGCTGCGCCGCTGCTCGTCCACGAACGTGTCCAGCTCGGCGGCGGTCACGGGCACGCCGCTGCGGCGGGCGACGTCGGCGTAGGACGCGATCTCGCCGCAGTGCACCCACAGCAGCAGGTCGGGCTGGTCGAGGCGGAACACGCGGCCCTGCTCGTCCACGCCGGTCAGCGAGGCGTGGATCTTGCGCAGCCGCCGCCCGGCCCGCTCCACCTGAGGAGTGGACCCGAAGGTGCGCACCCGCACGAACTCGGTGGTCCTCATGAACCGGCCCCAGGCCTGGCTGGGATCGGTGAACGAGGTGTTCTGCCAGGTGCCGAGCATGGTGCACGGGTTCAGGGCCTGGAGGTAGAGAGCCCGCAGGCCGGCCACCCACATGACCGGCTCGGCCATGATCCGCCAGGTCACCGAGCCGGGCCCGAACAGCCCGTGATCGGCCGGCCCGTCGGAGTCGAGCGGGCCGTGCTCATTTGTTAGGGAAATCAATGGCGGTCACCCCTTTGCCGGGGCTTCGGGGCTCCGGCTCAGTCCGGGCGGGTCTCGTCCTCCAGCCAGCTTAGGTAGGCCGGCGATCCGGCGACGATCGGCGTGGCGACGATTTCGGGCTCGTCGTAGCTGTGCCGCTCGGTGAGGAACTCGGCCAGCTCGTCGTAGCGGTCGGCGGGCAGCTTGAGCAGGACCAGCCATTCCTCGGACCGCTCGATGCTGTCTTCCCACCAGTAGCTGCTGGCGATGGGCCCGGCGACCTGGGCGCAGGCAGCCAGCCGTGCCGCGACGGCGGCGTGACCGAGCTCAATGGCCTCGGCGCGTGAGTCCGTCGTGGTCTGCACCTGAAGGAACTGCGGCTCGGTCCCGGCCGCGGGGCTGTGGCCCGGCATGGCCTTGATCGTACGCCCCGCGCCGCAGGCCCGGCATGGGCTTAATGCACGCGCGGCGAGCCAGTTGCCGGGCGCGCGGCTGGGCCCTGTCGCGGCGGCCGGGGCCCCCGGTAGCCTGGCCGCCTCGCGGGCCCGCGACGGGCCGCGCCGGGCCGCGCCGGGGCCGGATGAGGAGCGAGCCGTGCCCGATCTGGTCAGCCTGATCGTGAACCCGGCGGCGGGCGGGGGCCGGTCGCTGCGCCTGCTGCCGGCGGTGACCGCGGAGCTGGACGGGCTGGGCGTGCGCTACGCGGTGGACCGGTCGCGCTCGCTGGCCGACGGCCGGCAGCGGGCGGCCGCGGCGGCGCAGGCCGGGCACGTGGTGGTGGCGGTGGGCGGGGACGGCATGGCGGGCGCGCTGGCCGGGGTGGCGGCGGCGGGCGGGGCCCGGTTCGGCATCGTCCCGGCCGGGCGGGGCAATGACCTGGCCGGGGTTCTGGGCATCCCTTCGGGACCGGCCGCCGCGGCCCGGGTGCTGGCGGGCGAGCACGTGCGGGCGGTGGACCTGATCGGGGTCAGCGTGCCGGGCCAGCCGGAGTGCGTGGTGGCGGGCAGCGTCTACGCGGGCGTGCCGTCGGTGGCGGGCGAGATCGTCAACGCGATGCGGTTGCGGCTGGGGCCGGCGGTGTACCCGGTGGCGGCGCTGCGCGCGCTGGCCGGGTGGCGGCCGGTGCGGTTCCGGCTGGAGCCGGGCGGCGGGGACGGGAGCTGGAGCGGTAGCGGGGACGGGGCCCGCGGCGGGGACGGGGCCGGCGGCTGGGGCGGCGAGTTCGCCGGGTACGCGGTGGTCATCGCCAACTCGGCCCGGTTCGGCGCAGGCATGCAG
>JBOHCO010001043.1:0-2037 GCA_050698895.1 Streptosporangiaceae bacterium | reverse complement strand
CTGCTGCTGCTCGGCGTGCCCGCCGCCTGGCTGCTGCCTAGGCCCGGCCCCGACGGCCACCGGGCCGCCCGCGGGTCGGTGCGGTCCGACCTGCGGGCCGGGTTCGGCGCCATCGCCGGGGTCCGGCCCCTGCTGCGCATCACCGCCACCTCGGTGATCGCCTACGTCGGGGTCGGCATGCTCGTCGTCGCCTGCCCGCTGCTCGGCCAGCGTCACCTCGGCGGTGCCGACCGCGGCGCCCTGCTGCTGTCCCTGCTCGCCGCCGCCTCCCTGGCGGCCAACGCGGCGCTGGCCCGCTGGCCGCCCCGCCGGTCCCCGGACACCCTGTTCGCCCTGGCGACCGGGCTGGCCGGCCTGGCCTACCTCGGCCTGGCCCTCGCGCCCGCGGCCGGCTGGGTGATCGCCGCCGTCGCCCTGGCCGGGGTGGCCGACGGGCCGCAGCTCACCGCCGTGTTCGCGGTCCGCCACCGCGAGGCCCCGGCGCGGCTGCGGGCCCAGGTCTTCACCACCGCGGCCAGCCTGAAAATCGCCGCCGGCGCACTCGGCGCCGTGCTCGCCGGTCACCTGGCCGGATCACCGGCCGTGGTGCTGGCGGCGGCGGCGGTCACCCAGGCCGTCGCGCTGGCCGCCTTCGCCGTCCTCGGCCGGACCGGGAAATGGCTGGCCATAAGGCCCGCCGCGAAATACCGTCGTTCTCGTGATGGTGCTGTCGGTCAATGTGGGTCGCCCGCGGCCCAATCCGTGGGAAGGCATCCGGTCGACGGGGATCGACAAGCGCCCCGTCGCGGGCCCGGTCGCCGTCACGGCGCCGGGGCCCATGGGCGACGGCACAGTCGGCCTGGCCGGGGACCGGGTCTATGACGTCCGCAATCACGGCGGCACCGATCAGGCGGTCTACGCCTACGCCCGGGAGGACCTGGACGGATGGGCGGCGGAAATGGGCCTGGCGCTGCGCAATGGCGTGTTCGGGGAGAACCTGACCACGGCCGGCGTCGACGTGACCGGCGCGCTGATCGGCGAGCGCTGGCGGATCGGGGCCGACGTGATCCTCGAGGTGTCGTGCCCGCGGATCCCGTGCGGGACCTTCCAGGGGTGGATGGGCCGCCAGGGCTGGATCCGGCGGTTCGTCCAGGCCGCCCAGCCGGGCGCGTACCTGCGCGTGATCGAGCCGGGTGACATCCAGGCCGGCGATCCGGTCGAGATCGTGAGCCGGCCCGACCATGACGTCACGGTGGCCGTGACCTTCCGCGCGCTCACGCTGGAGGACGCCCTGCTGCCGCGGCTGCTGGTGGCCACGGCGCTGCCCGATCACATCATCGAGCTGGCCGGCCGGCGCACCACGGCCTAGCGCCGCCGCGACGGGCTACACCGGCGCTCAATCGCGCCGCGCCCGGTGTGTGGTGAGATGTCGGTGAGATGTCGGATGCCTACGAGCTCGACACCTGCGTGCCCAGCTGCGCCCAGGGCCGGTACCGTCCGTCCCCGGCCACGATCAGGCTCACCGCGCTGACCCGTACGCGGGCGGAAAACGGGCCTACGCCGACATGGTGATCAGCGCGCCGGGGGCCGTCGAGACGAGCAGATACCGGCACCTGGTGCCCTAGAAGGAAAATATTTACTAAATCCTGCGGCCAAAGCGTTATCTCTACACACTTCCGTGCCAGGAGGTGGACAACGTATAAATTCCGCTAAGGAGGTGCCCTATGAATAAAATCACAGCTTCGGCGGCCCCGGTCGGGGGCCGTCTGCTCAAGTGGGGCGGCCTGGCGGCCGCGGCCGCCCTAGCCATCGCCGCCGCTGGCTGCGGCACCAGCAGTTCCAGCCCTTCGTCTCATGCCAGCACGCAGGCCGCCAAGGCCGGCGGCACGTTCACCATCCTGGCGAACTCGTCCTTCGGCGTGGCGGACCCCGCGCAGAACTACACGCTGGAAGAGTGGCAGCTGCTGATCGACACCCACGACGGACTCGTGGGCTTCGCGCACGTCGGCGGCCTGCCCGGCACCAAGATCGTGCCTGACCTGGCCACCTCGATCCCCA
>JBOHCO010001042.1:0-2958 GCA_050698895.1 Streptosporangiaceae bacterium | reverse complement strand
GCACGCATCCGAACGTCCGGGCAAGCTCCTCGGCCTGCTCAGGAGCCGGGTAGAAACGGTACTTGAACGCCCGCTTCACGACCTGCGCCATACCTCACATTCAATCGAGAGATCAGTTAAGAACATGCCTGTTACGGTCAACGGCGGTTCACCTGGCGGCGAAGCACCTGCCCCTGCCCTGCCCCACAGGGGCCCGACTCCTCCCCGCCCTGAGGCGCGAGGTTTCCTCGGAGGGACTCGATGAGCGCACGCCCGGCCCGTACTGGAGGTCGGTCGTGAGCGAGGAGCGGTTCGTCTCGCCCATGGCCGACGGTGAGGAAAAGGTCATCGAGGCGGCGCTGCGGCCCAAGCGCCTCGATGAGTTCATCGGGCAGGCACGGGTACGCGAGCAGCTCTCGCTCATACTCCACAGCGCACTGCGGCGCGGCCGTCCGCCGGACCACCTCCTGATGTCCGGGCCGCCCGGCCTCGGCAAGACCACCCTCGCGATGATCATCTCCGGCGAGCTCGGCATGCCGCTGCGGATCTCCTCGGGCCCGGCGATCGAGCGGGCCGGCGACCTCGCCGCCGTGCTCTCCACGCTGTCCGAGGGCGAGGTGCTGTTCCTGGATGAGATCCACCGAATGGCGCGCCCCGCCGAGGAGATGCTCTACGTCGCGATGGAGGACTTCCGGGTCGACATCTTCGTCGGCAAGGGCCCGGGCGCCACCGCGATCCCGCTCGACATCGCGCCGTTCACGCTGGTCGGCGCGACCACCCGGGCGGGGCTCCTCCCCGCGCCCCTGCGCGACCGCTTCGGGTTCGTCGCGCACATGGACTTCTACGAGCCGGCCGAGCTCGAGCGCATCATCGACCGCTCGGCCCGGCTGCTCGACGTGCGGATGGAGGGCGCGGGCGGCGCCGAGATCGCCCGGCGCTCGCGCGGCACGCCGCGAATCGCCAACCGGCTGCTGCGCCGGGTCCGCGACTACGCCGAGGTCCGCGGCGACGGCGTGATCACCAGGGACGCGGCCAGGGCGGCCCTGGAGCTGTACGAGGTGGACGAGAGCGGCCTGGACCGGCTGGACCGGGGCGTGCTGTCGGCCCTGGTGCACCGGTTCGGCGGCGGGCCGGTCGGGCTGTCCACCCTGGCCGTCGCGGTGGCGGAGGAGGCCGAGACGGTCGAGGTGGTGGCCGAGCCGTTCCTGGTCCGGGCGGGCCTGATCATGCGCACCCCGCGCGGGCGGGTGGCCACCCCGGCGGCCTGGGAGCACCTGGGCCTGCCGGTGCCGGAGCCGGGCGGCGCGGCGTGGCCGCCGGGGCCGCCTCGTGCGGCTCCGCCCGGCGACACGCTGTTCGGCTGAGGGCCGAACGTCGGCCCAGGTCACCCGGCCATCGGGAGGCCGGCTCGCGGCTGCGGAATGTCACGGCTGGTCGCAGCCTGGTCACGATCACTCCCTGGAGGCCGTAGCCTGTTGGTACGTCGCCCATGCGCCGCTAAACTTCGGCAGTTGGCTCATGACGCACCGCGAGGCGCTGACGCCGGAACCCGGCAGGGCGCCCGACCGTTTAACCGGTCACGGTAATCAACTGGAAGGATGCCCCGATATGGGGATGATGGTTCTCGCCGCGGCACCCGCGAAGTCGTCGAGCAGCAGTTTCCTGCCGCTGCTCATCATCATCGTGCTGTTCGGCCTGTTCTACGTAACGATTATCCGCCCCCAGCGGAACCGTCAGCGCAACGCGCAGGCCACCCAGAGGCAGGTCATGCCTGGCCAGCGGGTCCGCACGACGGCGGGCATCTACGGGACGGTCGTGTCCGGCGATGACCGTGACGTCGTCGTGGAGATCGCACCGGGCGTGCAGGTCACGATGCTCCGGCGCGGCATCATGGAGGTGGTACCGGAGGATGACCAGGGCGGCACGCCGTCGGCCACCCAGCCGACCCCGGACAGCGGCGCTGAGGACACCAAGCCAGCGGATGACCGCGGCTGACCACCTAGCGGCAGAGGTCGCGCGGATCACCTGAAGGACTGCCGACACGTGGCTCCATCGACGACAACCTCCCGGCCGGGGCGCCTGCTCATCGTCCTGGCAGTGATCATCATCGCGATGCTGGCGGGGGTACTGCGCGGGAACATCGCGAACCCCTCCAAGTGGCACGACAGCTTCAAGGTCGGACTCGGCCTGGACCTGTCCAGCGGCACGACCATCACCCTGCAGGCGGTCACGAAGAACCACGTGACGCCCAGCTCGGGGCAGATGACCGAGGCCAGGAACATCATGCTCCAGCGCGTCGACGGCGCCGGGTTCAGCGGCGCGCTCGTGCAGCAGCAGGGCACCCAGTTCCTCACCGTGTCGGTGCCCGGGCAGGGCGCCGAGCGGGTGGCCAACCTGGTCGGGCAGACGGCGCTGCTGCGGTTCCGCCAGGTGCTGCTGTGCTCGGGCATCTCCACCCAGTGCCTGGCCACCTCGCCGACGGCGGCTAACCCGACCTCGACCGGCTCGGCCTCGCCGAGCCCGTCTCCGTCCGGCTCGACCTCGCCCAGCCCCACGACCTCGCCGACGGGTTCCTCGTCGGCCTCGACGAAGGCCTCGTCCTCGTCGAGCAAGGGCGCGGGCAAGGGATCGGGACAGGCGGTCGGGGCGACCAGGCTCGGGGCCTCCTCCACGCCGAAGGCGTCCACCTCAGCCAAGGCGTCCAGCTCGGCCAGCCCGAGCAGCTCCGCGTCGCCGTCCCCGACACCGACGGCATCAGCACCGGAGGTCACCGGCGACGCCACCAAGGTCAACAAGGCGACGCTGGCCCTGTTCAACAAGCTGAACTGCCACGACCACAACTGGCAGCAGAAGATCTACGGCAACTCCGGCGGGTTCGACAACGTCAGCCAGCAGATCGTCGCCTGCGGTCAGGGCGGCGCCGAGGCCGGGGTCAAGTACGCGCTGGGACCCGCGGAGGTCACCGGCACGCAGCTGACC
>JBOHCO010001041.1:0-5594 GCA_050698895.1 Streptosporangiaceae bacterium | reverse complement strand
GGCCACTGGCCTGCCGTGGATCGTCGTCGTGCTGGCCCTGGCCCTCGCCATCGGCTTCGTGCTGCTGCGGACTCAGCGCTGGGTGTCGGGCCGGACCCACCGGATCGTCAACTACGGCCTGCTCGGCGCCACGGTGGTGCTGGTGGCCGGCGCCGTCTGGCTGGTGGCCGCCTTCGGGGTCGCCTGGGCGGACCTGAGCAAGGGCGTCGGGCACGGCTCGGCGCCGGCCAAGACCCTGGCCCAGGCCGACATCGCGGCCGCCCAGGCCCGCGGGGACGAGGTGCTGAACCTGATCTCGCGCAGCGGCGACACGTCGTTCGAGCAGGACTTCGCCAAGGTGCGCGGCGAACTGGGTCCCGGTCCCGGCACGCTGCTGACCACGGCGGCGACCACGTCGAGCGGCGAGCCGGGGGCGCCGTGGGTCGCCGCCGCGGGCCGGGACGCGCGAACCTGGTACGGAGTGAACCAGCACCTGTATAGCCTTGATCTCGCCGCGAACTACGCCAAGGAGACCCAGCTGGTGGTCCAGTCGGCGCCGGGCAGCTCAGCGCCCGAATTCAGTAGCCTGGAGCGCGATCTGGGCCGGGCCATCACGGCCGATCAGGTGATCTTCAGCCGCGGCGCGACCGCGGGCCGGGACGCCTTCGGCGGCCTCGAGGCGGGCGTCATCGTCGCGGCCCTGCTGATGGCCGCCGGCTGCGCCTGGGGACTCAGCCGCCGCCTGGCCGAGTACCGGTAAGCCGTGGTCGTCTACTCGTCGAGGGAACTGGCGGCAGCAGGCGTCGAGGCCGCGGCGCGGGAGCGCGACACCATCCAGGCCAACCTGCTCGACCTGGACAGCAGCTTCGGCAGGAGGCTGCTGGGCGGAGCCACCCTGACCGGGGAGTCCCGGCAGCGCTGGGACACGGCCGCGGCCGCGCTGGCCGCGCTCTGGGAGACCTTCTCCGCGTACTCGGCCGTGGTCGACAAGGCGGCCGAGCTGCTGGCCGGCTCCCGGCGCCCCTCGCCCGCCCGGCTGATGGAGATCTCGAGCCTGCTGAACACGGCGTCGTCGGTCCGGCTGACGCAGGCCGTGCAGCCGCTGGCCCGGCGTGACCTTACCGGCAGCGGCGTCGTGACGGTGACCATGGCCGCGGCCGTGCAGGAGATGAAGAAGGCATTCGCCACCATCACCGACGTGGTCAGCGCGGCCGAGATGGTCTGGAACGAGGCGGCGGACCGGCTCCAGCAGGCGGCCGCGGCCCTGGCCGGGGCGCGCCGGCAGGCCGACGGCATCACCGACGACGCGCTCGGCCAGGCGCTGAGCCAGGCCGAGACCGGCCTGGCCCGGCTGCGCGACCAGCTGAACTCCGACCCGCTGGCGCTGTGGCGGCACGGCCAGGTCGAGCTGTCCCAGCTGGGCCGGCTGCGCGAGCAGGCCGCCGCCGCCGCGTCCGCGGCGGCCCGGCTGGCCGCCCTGCGCGACGACGCCGACCGGCGGATCGCGACCGTCACCGCGACGGTCACCACGGCCAGGGCCGCCTATCAGGATGCGCTGTCGACCCGCGAGCTGGTTCGGGCCAAGATCGCCGCAGCCGTGCCCGCACCGCCTCCGGTGGGCGATCTGGCCCGGCGGCTGGACGGCCTGGACGCGATCAGGTCAGCAGGCCGCTGGGCTCGCCTGGCGGCCGAACTGGACGCGGTCCAGCAACAGGCCGCGGCGGCCGCGAAGAGCTGCCACGATGCCCAGCGCGACGCCATGACGCTGCTGGAGCGGCGCAACGAGCTCCGCGGGCTGCTCGAGGCCTACCGGGCCAGGGCAGCCAGCCTGGGGGCGGCCGAGGACGCCGGCCTTGACGTGCTCGAGCGACAGGCCCGCGAGCTGCTGTGGTCCGCC
The DNA here is from genome assembly GCA_050698895.1 of Streptosporangiaceae bacterium. Classification (GTDB taxonomy): domain Bacteria; phylum Actinomycetota; class Actinomycetes; order Streptosporangiales; family Streptosporangiaceae; genus DASUBV01. The sequence goes on along the minus strand of JBOHCO010001041.1, from coordinate 3,718 downwards.
CCTTGTGACCTGGCGGCCGCCGCGGACGCGGTGACCAGTTATCAGCAGGCAGTACTCACCATCAGCAGACGGGCACAGCGGCCATGACGATCCCAGCGAGCACAGCGATCCCCTGCCCGGAGCCCGGGTGCACCGGCACCGTCGAGGACGGCTACTGCACTGTCACCGGCATGGCCGTCGCCCCGTCCCCGGCGGCCAGCGCGCCGGCGTCCGCCGGTCCCGGCTCGGGCGCGCCCAGCCGCGGCGGTGGGTCCAACATCAGTGCGTCAAGCACTAGTGGGTCAATCACCACCGCGTCGGGCGCCTCGGGGGCGACCGCCACCCGGTCCGGCGGCAGCCGCAGCGGGACCACCCGGTCCGGCCGGTCTTCCCGCGGCCGGGGGCACCTGGGCGCGGGCCTGGTGGAGGTCCCGCCGGTCCCGGCCCGCGATCCGGCCGCCGCGGTGCTGGCCGACCCGCTGGTACCGGAGAGCAAGCGATTCTGCGGGACCTGCGAACGCCCGGTGGGCCGCGGCCGGGACGGCCAGCCGGGCCTCACCGAGGGGTTCTGCCCGCACTGCGGCAGCCAGTTCTCGTTCACCCCCAAGCTCCAGGCCGGCGAGATGGTGGCCGGCCAGTATGAGGTGCTCGGCGGCCTGGCCCACGGCGGCCTGGGCTGGATCTACCTGGCCAGGGATCACCACCTCGGGCTGCGCTGGGTGGTGCTCAAGGGCCTGCTGAACGCCGGGGACGCCGCGGCCCAGGAGGCGGCGGTGGCCGAGCGGGGCTTCCTGGCCGAGGTGGACTATCCCACCATCGTGGGGGTCTACAACTTCGTCCAGCACGCCGACCGGCGCACCGGCGACACGGCCGGCTACATCGTCATGGAGTACGTGGGCGGTCAGTCGCTGCGGCAGATCCTGCTCGACCACCGGCGGATCACCAGCGATTCGCTGCCGTTGCCGGTCGCCCTGGCCTACGCCATCGAGGTCCTGCCCGCGCTCGGCTACCTGCACAACCGCGGCCTGGTCTACTGCGACTTCAAGCCGGACAACGTCATCCAGACCGAAGAGCAGCTCAAGATCATCGACATGGGCGGCGTCCGGCGGATCGACGACCCCGAGGGCGCCATCTACGGCACCGAGGGCTACCAGGCCCCGGAGATCTCCGACGCGGGCCCGTCACCGGCCTCGGACCTGTACACGGTCGGGCGCTCGCTGGCCGTCATGACCTTCCGGTTCACCGGCTATCAGACCGAGTTCAAGCACCGGCTGCCCGACCCGTCCGCCGTCCCGCTGCTGGCCAAGCAGGAGTCGTTCTACCGGGCGCTGCGCCGGTCCACCGATCCCGACCCTGATCGCCGGTTCGAGTCGGCCGTCGAGATGGCCGAGCAGCTCACCGGCGTACTGCGAGAGGTCGTCGCGGTCGCCGACCAGCAGCCCAGGCCCGCGTTCTCCGCGCTGTTCAGCCCCGAGCTGCGGGCGATCGGCGTCGCCGCCACCGTGCTGGACGGCCGGGCCGGTGCCGGGGCCCCGCGTCCCGCGCCGGCCGCCGCCGAGATCGTGGTCGGCCTGCCCGTCCCGCAGGTCGACAGCGGCGACCCCGTGGCCGGCTACCTGGCCACCCTGGACTCGGCCCAGCGGATCACCGCCCTGAGCGAGGCCATCGCCGGGGGCGCCGGGGTGCCGCCCGCCACCGCCGACTCGGCCGAGACCCGCCTGGCCCTCGTCCGCGAGCTGATCGTGAGCGGTGACCTGTCCGGCCCGCAGCGGGTGCTGGGCGACCTGGCCGTCATCGATCCCGGTGACTGGCGGGTGGCCTGGTATACCGGGCTGCGCAGCCTGACCGCGGACAATCCGGCTGGGGCCAGGGCCGCGTTCGACGCGGTCTACGACGCGCTGCCCGGCGAGCTGGCCCCCAAGCTGGCCCTGGCGTTCGCGGCCGAGGCCGCCGGGAACCACGCCGCGGCGGCCCGGTACTTCCGGCTCGTGTGGACGGTCGACCACGCCTACGTCAGCGCCGCGTTCGGGCTGGCCAGGGCCCGGCTGCAGGCCGACGACGGTCCCGGCGCGGTCGCCGCCCTCACCGCCGTCCCCGATGCCTCCACCCATCACCTGGCCGCGCAGGTGGCCGCGGTGCGCATCCAGATCATGGCCCGGCGCGACCAGACCAAGGCCGCGGCCGACGACCTGCGGGCGGCCGGCGGCCGGATCGGGCGGCTCAAGCTGGACGCCGCGCTGCAGGAGCAGCTCACCGCCGAGGTCCTGCAGGCCGCGCTGGACAGCGTCGCTTCGGGGGCGACCCTGGCCGGCGGCGAGCTGCTCGGCTGCGAGCCCAGCGAGCGCTCGCTGCGGTTCGGGCTGGAGCGCAGCTACCGGGCCCTGGCCCGGCTGGCGCCCGACCGGCGGCGCCGCATCGAGCTGGTCGACCTGGCCAACGACGTCCGCCCGCGGACCTGGGCATGACCGGCGAGCAGAGCGCGGGCGCCGACCGCAGCTGTCCCTCGTGCGGCCGGTCCGTCCGCCCGGACGACAACTTCTGCGAGGCCTGCCGGGCCGAGCTGGCCCCGGCCGCGTCCACCAGCAGCCAGTCGGTGCCCGTCGCCCCGTGCCCGACCTGTCCGGACGCGTCGGTGACCGCCGACGGCTACTGCGAGTCGTGCGGTCGCCGGGTCCGGGTCAGCCGGGATCACATCGAGCTGGATCTCGGGACGCTGGCCGGGGTCAGCGACCGGGGCCTGCGCCACCACCAGAACGAGGACGCCATGGCCATCGCCGCCGTCCAGGACAGCGCCGGCCCGGTCGCCGTGGCGGTGGTGTGCGACGGCGTGTCCAGCTCCAGCCACCCCGCGGAGGCCTCGCTCCAGGCCACCCAGGCCGCGATGCGGGTGCTGCTGGCCGCGGCGCGGACCGGCGCCGACCTGCTCGCCGCCTCGACCGCGGCCATCGACGCGGCGCAGAAGGCCGTGGCCGGACTGGCCGGGGGGCCCGCTGGCTCGCCCTCGGCCACGTTCGTCTCCGCCGTGCTGACCGGCGAGGCCGCCACCGTGTGCTGGCTCGGCGACAGCCGCGCCTACTGGCTGGCCGACGGACCCGATGCCACGCCCCGGCGGCTGACCACCGACGACTCCCTGGCCGAGGAGATGGTCGCGAACGGGCTGCTGTCCGAGGCCGACGCCATGGCCTCGCCGCACGCCCACGTAGTCACCCGCTGGGTCGGCGCGGATGCCGAGGACGCCGCGCCGCACCTCACGACGTTCCAGCCGCCGGGACCCGGCGTGCTGATGCTCTGCTCGGACGGGCTGTGGAACTACCAGCCCGGTGCGACGGATCTGGCCCGCCTGGCCCTGCCCCGGGCCCGGAGCGAGCCGCTGGCCGCGGCCGTGGACCTCGTCAGGTTCGCGCTGAACGCGGGCGGCCGTGACAACGTGACTGTGGTATTGGCCCCGTTTCCGCCTATCCGTCCCGACTCCGCCGCCAAGCCAGCCGAACCCTCCGAGCCCGCGGCCGGCGGCGGCCTGACCCAGCCGCAAGGAGAGCCCCCCGGTGAGCCAGCCTGACTTCTCCATCGAGATCTTCCAGAACGAGTACCTTCCCGATGGCGGCCAGGATGTCAACGCGATCGTCACCGTGACATCCGGGGAGGCCGTGGCGGTCAGCGACACCAGCGCAGCCGAGATCATCATCGTCGACTGCTCCGGGTCCATGAGCTCCCCGCAGACCAAGATCTCCGAGGCCCG
>JBOHCO010001040.1:0-3147 GCA_050698895.1 Streptosporangiaceae bacterium | reverse complement strand
GCAGCGGGCCGCCGCCTGGGCCGAGGACGAACTGCGGGCGGGCGGCTTCGCCGCCCTGTCCGCGGCCAGGGCGGCGGTGCTGACCGCGACGGCGCAGGTGGCCCTGGACGACCAGGTGAGCGTCTGGACCGCCGAGCTGACCCGGCTGCGGGCCGCGGCCCAGCCCGATGCCGCCGACCCGGCCCTGGCCACCGATCCCGCGCTGGCCGCCGACCCGGCCGTAGCCGCCGCCGCGGCCGCGTCGGCGCAGGTCCGGGCGCAGGCCGCGACCGCCGAGCTGGCCACCGCGCACGCGGCCGAGCGCGAGGTCAGCGAGGCCAGCCAGGCCCTGGCCGCTCAGGACCGGCGGCTGCGCCAGCGCCTGGCCGAGCTGGCCGAGGCCGAGCTGGCCGCCGACCGGCTGGCCGAGCAGACCGACCCCGTGCTCCGGCTGGCCGGCCTGGCCAGGGGCATGGACGGTCAGCGGCGGATCACGCTCACCACCTACGTGCTGCGGCGCTGGTTCGAGCAGGTCGTCGAGGCGGCCAACACCAGGCTGGCGGCCATGTCGGCGAGCCGCTACGAGCTGACCAGGACCGACGAGGGCGACCGCAAGAACCAGCGGTCCGGGCTGACGCTAGCGGTGATCGACCGGCACACCGGCGAGCTGCGCAGCCCCAAGTCGCTGTCCGGCGGTGAGACCTTCTACACCTCCCTGGCCCTGGCCCTCGGACTGGCCGACGTGGTCCGGGCCGAGGCGGGCGGCGTGGAGCTGGACACCCTGTTCATCGACGAGGGCTTCGGCTCGCTGGACGCCGACACGCTCGACCAGGTCATGTCGGTGATCGACGACCTGCGCGACCGGGGCCGGGCGGTGGGCATCGTGAGCCACGTGGCCGATCTCAAGGACCGGGTCTACGAGCGCCTGGAGGTCCGCCGCCTGCCCGACGGCTCCTCCACCGCCACCGTCGTCGCCTGACCGCAGTCGGCCGCCGGAGTGCCGACCGCAGTACGCTCGGCGCGTCGACGCAGAAATACCCGGCGCCAGGAGGCAACCTCCCGGCCCGGCCGACGTCTGTTGAGCATGGAACTCGATAGCGCTCCGGGAGTTGGTGCCGTGCCGCCCTGGCCCAGCGCGCACCGCGACGCCAGCCGGGACGCCGAGTCCGGGGCCGACCCGGCCGCGGCCGACCCGGCCGCGGCCGTCACCGCGCTGTACCGCGAGCACGCGCTGGGCTTGACTCGGCTCGCGCTGGTGCTGGTGCACGACCGGCAGGCCGCCGAGGACATCGTCCAGGACGCGTTCTGCGGCCTGCACCGGCGCTGGAGCCACGTGCGCGACACCGGCAAGGCCCTGGCCTACGTCAGGTCCGCGGTGCTCAACGGCTGCCGGTCGGAGTTCCGCCGCCGCCGTGCCACCCGCGACCTGCCCCCCGAGGTGCCCGCCTGGTCGGCCGAGTCGGCCGCGCTGGCCAGCGAGGAGCGCCGCGAGGTGCTGCGCGCCCTGAGCCAGCTGCCGGCCCGGCAGCGCGAGGCCCTGGTGCTGCGCTACTACCTGGATCTGTCCGAAGCCGAGACTGCGGGCGCCATGCGGGTCAGCCGGGGCACCGCGAAGTCGTCGGCCGCGCGCGGCATCGCATCCCTGCGACGGCTGCTCGGGGAGGAGTCATGATGGGCCACACGCAGGAGCGCCTGCGCGACGCCACCACCGCGTTCGGCAGCACGCTGCAGGCCGCCGACATCCCGCCGCTGCGCCTGCCCGACGTCACCCGGCCGTCACCGGCCAGCGGCCGGCGGCCTGGCCGGCCCGGCCGGCCCGCGTTCGGCCGCTGGCTGATTCCGCTGGCCACCGCCGTCGCCGTGACCGCCATCCTGGCCCTGGTCGTGGTGGTCAGGAACATGCCCGGCCGGCACCAGCACGGCCGCCTGGCCACCGCCGCGCGGCTGACCCGCTGGCCGGTCCCTGGCCAGCCCGGCTGGTCGGCCTGGTCCGTGGCCGGCCGCGGCCGCGGCGACCTGGGCATCGACACCCTCGCCGCGAGCAGCCCCGCGAGCGGATGGGTTTTCGCCTCCGATAACACCGGTACCGGTCGGCGGCCCGTCGCCTGGCAGCTGGCCGGGTCAGCCTGGACGCCGGTTCCCTTCCCCGGCCGGCGGGACGAGTCGGTCAGCGCGGCCACCGCTATCTCCCCGTCCGACGCGTGGGCCTTCACCAGCGACAACCGGGCCCTGCACTGGAACGGCCGGGCCTGGCGGGTGATCAGCGGGTTCCCCGATCGCAACCTCAGCGACGCCAGCGACGTGGCGGCGGTCAGCCCCTCCGACGTGTGGCTGTTCAGCGGGCGGTACCCCCAGAGCGGTACCGGGCACAGCACCTGGCACTACAACGGGCAGGCCTGGACCCGCGTCCGCGCTGCCTCGGGACTCGAGACCGCCAGCGTCGTGTCGGCTCGCGACATCTGGGCCGCTGGGGGCGCGACGATCGGGCACTGGAACGGCACCACCTGGACCAAGGTCCCGGTGACCGGCCTGCTGCACCCCCGCCCGCCCTCCTGCGCCGCGACCGTGACCAGCATCTACGGCCTGTCCGCCACGGACGCCTGGGCCACCGGCTGGCAGGACTGCCAGGACACCGGCGGCCTCGCCGTGCTGCTGCACTACGCCGGGGGCCGCTGGCAGCGGGTCGCCCGCCTCGGCGACGTGGATCCGATGGCCATCGTGCCGGACGGCCACGGCGGGCTGTGGATCCAGGTCAATCCCGATCCGCAGCACCGCGGGCGCGCTGCGCTGCTGCACTTCGGCCACGGCGCGCTGCACACCACCGCCTTCCCGCTACCGCACCAGGTCCGGCTGTCGGGGGCGGGGGTGCTGCGCGGCGACGGCACCATGTTCGCCATCGGCGAGCGCGCGCTGGGCCGGAACGCTACCGCCGGGTTCGTGCTCAGGTACCGGCCGTGACCCGCCGGCGCCGGGCGGCGGCCGCGCTAACTCGGCCGGGGCGCTGTGCTCCGGCCGGTACCAGATGCCGTCGCAGCCAGGATTTCTCTTGGGGTGCAAAACGGGCATTAGATGACCATCAATATGTAGCTGCTGGTCGAAGCGGCATGCGCTAGCAGCAGAAGTGCAACAGCTGTGGCGGGACCGGACTGTGGGGGAGGCTGAGCCGCG
>JBOHCO010001039.1:0-1015 GCA_050698895.1 Streptosporangiaceae bacterium | reverse complement strand
GGCCGGGCCGGCCGGGCCGGCCGGGCCGCCATGGCCGTCCGGGCTGCCCGCCCGCTCGGCGTCCTGGGCCAGGATCGTGAAGTACAGCGCGCGCTTGCCAGGGAAGTTGGAGTAGACGGCGCCCCTGGTCAGCTCGGCCCGCTCGGCGATGCTGTCGACCTTGGCGTCCCGGAAGCCCCGCTCGGTGAACTCCTGCCGGGCCGCGGCCAGCACCCGTGCGCGGTTGCGCTCCTGCGCCTGGGCCCGGGTGAGCCGGCTCATCCCTGCTCCCTCGTCTGGTGTTCTCAGCTGGTGTTGCTGTCAGCCGCTGGTGTTGCTGTCAGCCGCCGGTCAAGATACCGTCACCACTCAGATGTTTACATCATCTGATATGACCATTCGAATTGGAATGACAGCTGGCGGAGGGAAGGCAGGCGGGCAGATGGCTGATGGCGGTGGCATCCCCGGCGACGTCCCGAGGATTGACCTGAGCGACCCCGAGGTGGCCCGCGACCCGTTCACCGCCTACGGCCGGGCCAGGGAACGCGCTCCGCTGGCCCGGCTCATCGCGCCCGGCCTCGGGCCCATGTGGGCGGTGACCAGGTACGCCGATGCCCGGGCCATGCTGGCCGACCCGCGCTTCCGGCTCAGCCCGGCCAGCTTCCTGCGCCCGCAGGTGCCCGAGGACTGCCTGCCGTACCTGCGGACCATGCGGGAGATGGAGGGCGCGGAGCACGCCCGCCTGCGGCGGCTGGTCGCGGCCGCGTTCACGCCGCGCCAGGCGGACCGGCTCCGGCCCCGGATCGAGGGCCTGGTGCAGGCCCTGCTCGACGACCTGCCCGGCCGGGCCGAGGACGGCTCGGCGGACCTGGTGGACGGCCTGGCCCGGCCGCTGCCGATCGAGGTCATCTGCGAGCTGATCGGCATTCCGGCGGGCGACCGCCCGGCCTGGCGGGAGTACGGCGCGGCCGTCGCGGCCGGCGCGGGTCAGCGGTTCGCGGCCGCCCTGCCGGCCATCGTTGACGAGGCCCGGCTG
>JBOHCO010001038.1:0-1849 GCA_050698895.1 Streptosporangiaceae bacterium | reverse complement strand
GCCCGGTCCACGATCGCCCAGATCGCCGCGAGGGCGGCCCGGAAGTCATAGTCCTCCAGCGCGGCCCGGACCAGCCCGGGGGTCTTCTCGATGGCGTCGCCCAGGGCGGCCGCGGCCTCCGCCGCCGGCGGTGGCTCCTGGCTGGCCGCGTCCGCCGGGCTGGCCCGGTCCGCCGGGCTGGCCCGATCCGCCGGGCCTTGCGAGGGCTCCGGGCCTTGCGAGGGCTCCGGGCTGGCCGCGTCTGCCGGGCGGCCCGAGGGCGCCTCCGGCGGGGCGGCCTGATCGCGACCTCGCACCAGCGAGGTGACCCGGCTGAGCAGGTTGCCCAGCCCGTTGGCCAGGTCCTGGTTGGCCCGCTCCACCAGCCGTTCCTCCGTGAAGTCAGCGTCGCCCACCCGCGGCACCTCCCGCAGCAGCCACCACCGCACCGCGTCGGTGCCATACCGCCCCGCCAGCGCCACCGGATCGGCCAGGTCGCCGGCTCCGCCGGACTTGCTGATCTTGCGGCCGCCGGCGGTCAGGTAGTCGTGCACGGCGATCTCGGTGGGCAGCGGCTCCCCGGCCGACAGCAGGATGGCCGGCCAGTAGACCGCGTGGAACCGCACGACGCCCTTGCCGACCAGGTGGATGCGCCGGTCGGCCTCGGTCCACCAGTGCCGGTAGTCGTCCGAGCCCGTGCCGTAGCCCAGCGCGCTGATGTAGTTGCTGAGCGCGTCGAACCAGACATAGATCACCTGCCCCGGATCGCCGGGGACGGGGATCCCCCACCCCCGGGCCCGGCTGACCGACCGCGACACGCTGATGTCCTCCAGCCCAGCGCGGATGAAGGCCAGCACCTCGTTGCGCCGCGCGGCGGGCTCGACCCGCAGCCGGCCCGAGCCGATCAGCTCCTCAAGCTGGTCCCCGTACCGGGACAGCCGGAAGAACCAGTTCCGCTCGGCGACGAGCTCAGGCGCCGTGCCGTGCTCGGGGCATCGCCCGTCGGTCAGCTCAGCCGGCTTGTAGAACTGCTCGCAGCCCACGCAGTACAGCCCCTGGTAGTCCTTGCGGTACAGGTCGCCGCGGGCCGCGCAGGCCAGCCAGAGCCGCTCCGCGCCGGGCCGGTGCCGCGGGTCGGTGCTGGTGTGGATGAAGTCGTCGCAGGACAGCGCCAGCGGCCCGCTCAGCTCGGCGAACGCCCGGCCGTTGACCGCGACCAGCTCCTGAGTGCTGAGCCCGGCCGCCCGCGCGGCCAGCACGTTCTTCAGCGCGTTGTCGTCGGTCCCGCTCTGCAGCCTGACCTCGTCGCCGATGCGCCGGTGGTGCCGGGCCAGAACGTCGGCCTGGACCAGCTCGAGCGCGTGCCCGAGGTGGGCCTTGGAGTTGACGTAGGGAATCGTGGTACTGAGATACACGCGCGATGCGGTCATCGCAGCCTCCTGGCGGCTAGTCGCCCGGCCAGGGCCGCGTGGGCATAAAGAAACGAGGCCCCCGTGGCGCTAGGCCGGGGCCTCGTTGCGTCGTTCTGGCAGCGTCGAGTAAGCCCCGCTAGCGGGGCATCATCTCGGTGCACAGAACGAAGTTCATGTTGCTCACTCTACCCACCCGCGCAAGCCAGCACCCGCGCAAGCCGGCCCGGCGGGTCAGGAGGCGGCGATGCGCTCCAGGATGAGCTCGCGGGCGCGGGTGGCGTCGGCCTGGCCGCGGGTGGCCTTCATGACCGCGCCGACCAGCGCCCCGGCCGCCGCCGTCTTGCCGTCCCTGATCTTGGCCACGATGTCCGGGCTGGCCGCGATGACCTCGTCCACGACGGCGGTCAGCGCACCGTCGTCGCTGACCACCGCCAGCCCCCGGGCCGCGATGATCTCGT
>JBOHCO010001037.1:0-1855 GCA_050698895.1 Streptosporangiaceae bacterium | reverse complement strand
CACACGATCGTCCCCACGCTGACGAGGCTTGGCCGGCTCGCGGGGGTGCGCGGGACCACCTCTGTAGTTGCTGTCGCCACGTGGCCATTATTACGACAACGCGTAGGCCTTCGTTGCCCGACCCCCCGGGTCGGTACCATCCAGTTCCATGAAGGTCGTTGTGTATAGCCATGATGCGGACACCCGGGCCGCGATCCGGCTCGCCATCGGGCGCCGCCCCGCCGCGGACGTGCCCGAGGCCGAGATCATCGAGGTGGCCACCCACCCGGCCCTGATCCGCCTGCTTGACGCCGGCGGGGCCGAGGTCATGGTGCTGGACGGCGAGGCCCAGCCCGCCGGCGGCATGGGCGTCTGCCGCCAGGCCAAGGACGAGATCTACGAGTGCCCTCCGGTGCTGCTCATCATCGGCCGGGCCGATGACGGCTGGCTGGCCACCTGGTCCCGCGCGGACGCGGTCGTGAGCCACCCGATCGACCCGATGACGCTGGCCCAGGCCCTGGCCGGGCTGATGCGCGAGGCGGCCACGCCCGCCCCGCCCGCCCTCCAAGCCTGAGCCGGTGGACTCCCGCACTAGCTGGCCCGCGCTGACTGGCGCGCTGGTCAGGGGCGAGACGCTCACCGCCGAGGAGACCACCTGGGCGATGAACGAGATCATGGACGGCGCGGCCACGCCCGTCCAGATTGCCGGATTCGCCGTGGCGCTGCGGATGAAGGGCGAGACCGTGGCCGAGGTCGGCGGCCTGGCCCGGGCCATGCTGGCCCACGCGGCCCCGATCTCGGTGCCGGGCCGGCTGGTGGACCTGGTCGGCACCGGCGGCGACGGCGCGCAGTCGGTCAACATCTCGACCATGGGCACGATCGTCGCCGCGGCGGCCGGCGCCCGCATGGTGAAGCACGGCAACCGGGCCGCCACGTCGGCCTGCGGGGCGGCCGAGGTGCTGGAGGCCCTGGGCGTGGTCATCGACCTGCCGCCCCCGGCCACCGAGCAGCTGGTCGCCGAGGTGGGGGTCGCGTTCCTGTTCGCGGCGCTGTACCACCCGGCCTACCGGTACGCCTCGGTGGCGCGCCGCGAGCTCGGCGTGCCCACGGTCTTCAACTTCCTGGGCCCGCTGACCAACCCGGCCCGCCCCTCGGTGCTGGCCGTCGGGGTGGCCGACCCGCGGATCGGCCCGGTGCTGGCGGGCGTGCTGGCCGGCCGGGGCAACTCGGCGCTGGTCTTCCACGGCGACGACGGCCTGGACGAGCTGACCACCACCGCCCCGTCCACCGTCTGGGTGGTGCACGGCGGCACGGTCAGCGAGGCCCGGTTCGACCCGGCCGAGCTGGGCATCCCCCGGTCCCGCCTGGAGGACCTGGTGGGCGGCGACTCGGCCCGCAACGCCGAGGTGGCGCGGGCCTTCCTGGGCGGCGCGCCCGGCCCGGTGCGCGACACCGCCTTGCTCAACGCGGCGGCCGCGCTGGCCGCCGAGGCGGGCGTCGACAGCCCCGGCGGGCTGAGTCAGGCCCTGGCCGACGGCTACGCGCGAGCCAGCCAGGCCGTGGACTCGGGTGCGGCCGCGGACCTGCTGGCCCGCTGGGCGGCCGCCAGCCGCCGTCTGGCCGCCCCGCAGCCCTAGCCTGGCCGCGCCCCGGGCCTACCCTGGCCGCGCCTGGCCCTGGCCGCCTGGGCTGGGGCGGTTCGCATGTTCCGGGCTATGGCCCGGAACATCCGAACTGCTCACGGGTCGGGGTGCGGGTGTTACTGATGAGGTGGGTTAGCCCGGGGTTAGCCCTGCTCGGGGTAGCCGAGCGCGAACGCGGCCTCGAGGTCGTGCCGCGAGTAGGTGCGGAACGCGATGTGGGTCTCGGTGTGCGT